>NZ_JBMWDP010000017.1:0-97126 GCF_049545505.1 Stenotrophomonas sp. NPDC077421
TCAGGTTCCAGAAGCTCATCACCACGCCCTTCATCGCCTGCGGCGCCTGGCTGTAGGCAAACTCCAGACCGGTTGCCGAGACCAGCACCTCACCGAAGGTCAGCAGCGCGTACGGCAGCATCTGCCAGAAGATGGACATGACGTTGCCGCCGTCCATCATCACCTGGATGCCACCGACCACAATCCAGGCCAGGCCGCTGAAGGCGATACCGGCGGTCATGCGGCGCAGCGCGGTCGGCTCGAAGCCGAAGCGGCGCAGCATCGGGTACAGCACCAGGTTGTTGAACGGAATCAGGATCATCACCAGCAGCGGGTTCAGGGCCTGCATCTGCGAGGCGGTGAACCACGACGGCATGGCCATCTGCTGGCCCTGCAGCACCCAGGTGGACGCCTTCTGGTCGAACAGCGAGAAGAACGGCGTGGTCAGCGCGAAGATCACCAGCACGCGCAGCACCGAGCGTACGCCTTCCACGGCTTCGGCCGGATGCACCGCCCGGGCCCGGTCGAGCTGGATCCAGGTTCCGCCCCCCACGCCGGCCAGCACCAGCACCAGCGCGATGCACAGGCAGATCACGATGCCCAGGCTGCCCACCAGCCCCATCGACGCCACCGCCAGCACGGCACCGAGGATGGCCAGGGTACGGCCCGGACGGCCCTTGCCCGGCACCTGCGCCGACAGCGCGGTCCGCACCACGTTACCGAACGAATGCGGGTCTTTCGGCGGCAGCGGCACCAGTACGTAGCGCTTGCGGCCCATCCAGAACACGAAGGTGGCCACGAACATCAGGATGCCCGGGATGCCGAACGCCCACTGCGGGCCGAGGTTCTTCAGCGCCAGCGGAATCAGCAGCGAGGCAAACAGCGAACCGAAGTTGATGATCCAGTAGAACGCGTCGAAGACCAGCTTGGCCAGGTGCTTGTTGCTCTGGTCGAACTGGTCGCCCATGAACGAGGCCACCAGCGGCTTGATGCCGCCGGCGCCCAGCGCGATCAGGCCCAGACCGACGAAGAAGCCCTCGCGGCTGTTCTCGAACACCGCCAGGCAGGCGTGGCCGGCGCAGTAGATCAGGCTGAACCACAGGATGGTGTGGTACTTGCCGAAGAATCTGTCGGCCAGCCAACCGCCCAGCAGCGGGAAGAAGTACACGCCGATCATGAAGCTGTGCATGATGTCCTTGGCCTCGCCGGCCCGGCCATCGGCCGTGATCTCCTGCAGCAGCAGCGAGGTGATCAGGAACTGCACCAGGATGTTGCGCATCCCGTAGAAGCTGAAGCGTTCGCAGGCCTCATTGCCGATGATGTAGGGAATCTGGCGCGGCATCTTTCCCTTGCCAGCGCTGGCGGCTGCGATCATGCTCATCCTATGGGGCTGTCCTGCGAATACGAAAGGGCGCGAGCTTACCGGAAGCCCCACACCTGCGCACGCTGCGGCCCTACATGACAGCGGCCGGCGAACATGGCAGGCCAATGGCGACAGACGCTGCCGGAAGTCACGAGGCGTCGACGGACAAAGCGTAAACTTATCGTTATGCGCATGACGTCGACTGCTGTGTTGGGACGCTGGCCAGGATGGGTCCTGTTGCTGGCGCTTGTCGTGTCCGCTCCTGCGGCCAGCGCGCGCCAGGCCGAGGGCACCCGCCCGCACCTTCTCAAGATCGCCACCCTGGAACTGCCGGTCGCCGACGACGGCCAGTGGCAGCAGCGCCGCGACCAGGTGCTGCAGTTGCTGGAATCCCTGCAGCCGGATGTGATCGCGGTGCAGCGGGTGCTGCAGAGCCAGGGCCGCAACCCGGCCTGCTGGCTGGCCACGCGCCTGCGCTACAGCTGCGACTTCGTCACCGCCGACCCGCCCAGCCAGGGCCTGCGCCACGGCAGCGCCATGCTTACCCGGCTGCCGGTCACCGAAGACGGCGTTACCCTGCTGCACCCGCCCGGCCAGTTCAGCGCGGCCGGCATGATGCGGGTCAAGGTGCAGGAGGAACTGGTCAACATCTACATTGCCCGGCTGCGTCCGGACCCGGACGAGCCGGACGTGCGCCGCCATCAGACCAGCGACCTGATGACCTGGATCGGCGCCACCTCCGATGGGCTGCCCTCGCTGATTGCCGGCGATTTTTCCGCCGAGGCCGGCGAGCTGGTCCGCAGCACGCCCGGCTTCCAGCCGGCGCGGAAGAACCCGGGCGAGCGTGTCGATCCGCCATCAATGGCCGGCGCGGCACGCGGCCACGGCCTGGACGTGCTGTTCCAGGTCAAGCACTTCGATGGCCTGCGGCAGGAAAACGTCAAGCTGCCGGCTGCCGAGGGCGAGACCGGCGCGCTGCGCCTGGGCGTGATGGCCACCCTGCGCCTGCAGGGCGAAACGCTGTAGCGCCTCCCGCTGGAACGACAACGGCCAGGCATTGCTGCCTGGCCGTTGCGTCATCCAATGCCCTGTGATCAGGCGATGGCGTCCTGGTAACGACGCTCGACTTCGTTCCAGTCGACGACGTTGAAGAACGCGCCGATGTATTCCGGGCGACGGTTCTGATACTTCAGGTAGTACGCGTGCTCCCACACATCCAGCGCCAGGATCGGCGTGTTGCCGTCCATCAGCGGGCTGTCCTGGTTGGCGCTGCTTTCTACCACGACCTTCTTGTCCGGGGTCACGCTCAGCCACGCCCAGCCGCTGCCAAAACGGGTCAGCGCAGCCTTGGTGAAAGCATCCTTGAACTTGTCGAAACCGCCCAGCTGGGACTCGATCGCCTTGGCGACGTCACCGACCGGCGCACCGCCGCCGTTCGGCGACATCACGGTCCAGAACAGCGAGTGGTTGGCGTGGCCGCCGCCGTTGTTGCGCACCGGGCCCTGCAGGTTTTCCGGCAGCGACTTGGTCTTCTTCACCAGCTCTTCGACCGGCAGGTCGGCGAACTCGGTGCCTTCCAGCGCCGCATTGACGTTGTTGATATAGGTCTGGTGGTGCTTGGTGTGGTGGATCTCCATCGTGGCCGCGTCGATATGCGGCTCGAGCGCGTCGTAGGCGTAGGACAGCTTGGGCAGGGTGTAGGCCATGTGGTTCTCCTGGTAGCTCACTCACCCGGCGAAGACCGGGCGTTGCGGTGTCGATGATGGGGATGGTCTGCGAGCATACCAAGGGGCATGTAAAGGATTCTTCGTCGCGCGCGGTGTGCCGCGTGATTGTTATGCAGCGGTGACGGCGCATCCCGCAGGCAGTACGCAGCGTCATCGGAGATGCAGGCCGATGGCGGTAGAGTACGCGTCACCTTTCCTGCCTTCCGCCCCTCATGCGCAAGCCCTTGCTGCTCCTGCTCGCCATTGTGCTGCTGATCGGCGGACTGGCCGCCATCAAGCTGGCCCAGCGTCCGCCACCGCCGCAGTTCGCCCCGTCGCTGACCCAGCCGGAGGCCGCGCCGGTACCGGCCGCCGCATCGACGCGACCCCGCGATGCGTTGCCGCCGTTCCTGCCACCCGAGGCGCGACGCACGCTCGCCCTGATCCAGCAGGGTGGCCCCTACCCGCACCGCCAGGACGGCAGTGTGTTCGGCAACCGCGAACAGCGCCTGCCGCAGCGCCCGCGCGGGTATTACCGCGAATACACCGTCGACACCCCGGGTGCCGGCAACCGGGGCGCGCGCCGCATCGTTACCGGCGGCAACCCGCCGACCGCGTGGTTCTATACCGACGACCACTATGAAACCTTCCGCAGTTTCGACGTACCACCGGCCGGGAGCTGGCAATGACACATGATGGATTCGAGCTGGGCCTGCACGACATCAACAATGCCGGCGTCTACGCCATCGGCAACGAAGACGTCGCCCCCCTCTCGGCCGCGATGCGCGATGCCGGCCTGCGCATCTGCCGGATCGACCTGGCCGGCTGCAGCGACAAGCGCACGCTGCTGATGCGGCTGGCTGCGCAGCTGGACTTCCCATCCGGCTTCGGCGGCAACTGGGATGCGCTCGCCGACAGCCTGCGTGATCTGCAGTGGCTGCCGGCCAACGGGTATGCGCTGTTCTTCAACGATGCCGACGACCTGCGCGCTGGCGCGTCGGCCGACTTCGACACGCTGCTGGACATTCTGGACGAGGCAAGCGCGCACTGGAGCGGGCAGAACGTGCCGTTCTGGGCCTTCGTGGCGCTGCAGGATGCCGCGGTGGAGCCGTAAGACAACTCCGTTGGGGCCGTTGGCCTCAACGGCTGCCGTTGTCTTCCTGCAGTTCCTTCTTGAACGGGATGTCCGGCGGCGGTCGCGCCACCGCCGGCTGGTCGTTCATGTTCGGATTGGTCAGGCCACAGCCGCCACCGAACTGCAGCATCGACACCACACAGGAGATCTTGGTGCTGGTACCGGGAATCGGAATCTCCACCGCCTTGATGCCCTTGCGAACCCACTCGGCGAGCAGTGACTCGTTGGGCGCCCAGTACTTGTCGAACGAGGTCGGGGTGTAATCGTACGGCGGACGCTTCAGCCAGGTGCCCGACTGCGCGATGCGCTCGCGGCTCCAGCCATCTTTGTCACCGCCGGGCGCCCCCCGCTCATGGTCGCCCTTGCCGTCGTCGCCGGGCACGCGCACGCTGCCATCGGCATTGAACAGGCCGGTACCGGCCTGGTTGGCCTGCTGGGCGCCGCGCCGCGCGCCATCGCGCGCCTGGGCGTCTGCACCCCAGTCATCACCCCGCTGCGGCGTGGCCCAGCTGCCGGGCTGCGGCGCCAGCTGCGTACCCGCGCGCGAACTGGCCGGGGCCGACGCGGCCGGGCCATCGCGGACCGGCGCGGACGTGGTCGACGGGGACGACGTGGTCGCGGCACTGGTGCTGGTGCCGGCGGCCGCCACGGTCGGCGCGCTTGGCGCCGGCCGGGGGGCGGCATTGGGAATGCTGCGCTCCCGCACCTCGATTTCCGCTGCAGCGCCCCGCACGTTGACCTCGCGCTGAGGCACCGGGGCCATCGCCACCGGGGCGGTGGGCGCCGGCTGCACCTCGCGCTCGCGCACCTGCAGTTCGCGTTGCGGCACCGTGGCCTCCACCCGCGACTGCGGCATCTGCATCGGCACCGGGCGCTCGCTCATCAGCGTCACCTCGCGCTCGCGCACACTGACCTCCGGAGTGCGGTCACGCGGCGGCGTGGCAAGCGCCGGCAACGGGACGGCCGAACGCGCCACCGGCGTTTCCACCACCGCCACGGTGCGTTCGCGCACGGTTACGTCCTGCGGTTCGCGCGGCACCACGCGGACTTCGGTGCGCGGCACGCTCGGCGGCGGCACCACAAAATCGGTAGTGGCCTCCTGCACGACGGTGGCCTGCAGGGGTTGTTCGTTGGCCGGCGTCGCCTCGGCCGGGGGCGCCGGCTCGGCGGCCGCCGGTGGCGGCGCGGCGGCCGATGCACTGGCGTCGGTCGGCTCGGCCGCCGGGGACGGCGACAGCGTGGCGGCCTGCGCCGACGCCCCCGCTGCGGTGGCATCGATCTGCGTGGCCGGCGCATTGGCCGCCACGGCTTCGGCACTGGACGCGCCACCGCCATCCTCGGCCGGCGTGCCCTTGCCGACGAAGGCGACCTGGATACGGTTGCCTTCGCCACCCTCCTCCGGATCGACCGGGGTGCGCACCAGTGCCACCCACAGCAGCAGTACCGCAAACAGAACGTGCAGCAGCGCACTGATCAGCGCCGAGGTCCAGCGCATCCAGCGCTGGTCGCGGGGGGCCGGCTCCCAGGTCTGCCAGAACAGGCGGCGCACCGCCTGCACAAAGCCCAGCGCGGGCAGGTGACCGGTCGGCACAGGCGCAGGCCGCTGCAGCATCTCCGTCACGACGCCCGTGGCCCGTGGCGGGCGCGGCAGCGGCGTCAGCGCACGCAGCCACAGGCCCCAGCCATACGGCAGGCCCGTGGTTTTCTCCAGGATGCGTTCATCCGGCTGGCGTGCCAGCAACCAGTCGAGAATCTCGTCGGCTCGGCGCAAGGGCACGCAGTGCGGTCAGGCGGCCGTGCCGCGTGGAATGTACGGCGCGTCGCCACTCTCGTGGTCGGTCGCGTCGCGCACCGCGGTAATGCCGGGCACACGTCCCATCAGGGTCTTCTCGATCCCCTGCTTGAGCGTGACATCGGCCATCCCGCAGCCCTGGCAGCCGCCACCGAAGCGCAGCAGCACCACGCCATCGGAGGAGACTTCCTGCACGGCCACCTTGCCGCCGTGCGAGGCCAGCTGCGGGTTGACTTCGTTCTCCACCACCCAGCGCACGCGCTCGACCAGCGAGGCGGCATCGGTGGGCGCCTCGCCCTTGATCTTGGGCGCCTTGATGGTCAGCTGCTGGCTGCCGGCGGCGTTGGCGACGATGTCGATGTCGGCGCCGTCGAGCCAGGCCACACTGGCGGCATCGACGTACAGGGTGAACCCGTCGCAGTCCACCGCCCACTCGTCACCGAGCAGTTGGGTGGGTTCGGCGAATTCCAGCCGCGCGTCGGCGCGCGGCGTGCCGGCATCGACCGCGCTCAGGCGGACGCCCATGCCGGGCACGGCCTCACGCTCGATCAGCTTGCGGAAGTAGGACTGGGCAGTGTCGGATATCTGGATCATCAGGCTATTCTAGCCAATCGCTCGTTACGCGCTCATTCGGTTTATACACTGAACGGCGCATTGTTCAGACATCTAGATGTGGAGGATTGCATGGCCGACCTGATTCCCCTGGCGCAGGCCCATTGCGTGCCGCGCAAAGGCAGCGACCACAAGCTGGGCGCAGCCCGCGTGGCCGAGCTGCTGGCCCAGGTGCCCGGCTGGGAGCTGGCCGAACAGGGCCAGGCCCTGACCCGGACCTTCCGCTTCGATAATTACCACGGCACGATGGCGTTCGTGAATGCCCTGGCGTGGGTGGCCCACCGCGAGGACCACCACCCCGACCTGGGCGTGCATTACGACCGCGCCGTGGTGCGCTTCTCCACCCATGATGTGGGCGGACTGAGCGAAAACGACTTCATCTGCGCAGCGAAGGCTTCGGCCCTCACGGAGTGACCCCATGAAACTGTCATCCATTCTGTTGTCCAGCGTCGCCGTGGCCGCCCTGGCCGGCTGCAACAGGCCCGCCGAACCGGCCGCACCGGTTGCGCCGCCCACCGAGGTCGCGGCAGTGAAGACCCCGCCGCCGGAGTACCCGATCGAACTGGCCTGCCAGGGCATCGGCGGCACCAGCACCTTCAGGGTGGTGATTGGTGCCGACGGCGCCCCCGGCGAGGTGGCGCTGGTCACCGGCAGCGGCAACACCCAGCTCGACGAGCAGGCGAAGAAGGCGGTCCAGGCCTGGCAGTTCAAGGCCGCCACCCGTGCCGGCCAGCCGGTGTCCACCACGATCCAGGTGCCGATCAGCTTCAACCCACCGCAGCCCAAACCCGACCAGTGCTTCGCGATCGAAGAGCGGCTGCGTCAGGGCGGTTGACCGCCCCGTTCCTGCCCCCCGGAAGCCAGCGCACGCCAGCTCCATCCCCCCCTGATCACGCACCGCCTGCCCCGCACGCCCTTTCCCCGGCGTGACGACTACAGGGGCGACGGCGCGTTGTTACCCGTGTAAAGGATGCGGTAGCGCATGCTGGATATTTCGAGCGACAACGTATGGATCGCCCTGCTGGTGACCCTGGCTGCCGGCCTGGCCACCGGCCTGGGCAGCCTGATGGTGCTGTTCTCGCAACGCCCCAATCCCCGTCTGCTGGCATTCGGGCTGGCCTTCGCCGGCGGGGCGATGGTGTTCGTGTCGCTGACCGAGATCCTCAACAAGGCCATCGATTCCTTCACCCTGGCCTACGACGCGCGGACCGGCTTCGCCTACGGCACGATGGCCTTCCTGGCCGGCGTGCTGCTGATCGTGCTGATCGACCATCTGATCCCGAACCCGCACGAAAGCCTGGACAAGCAGGACCCGCTGTTCCGCGACAACAACAAGGCCTATATCAAGCGGGTCGGCCTGCTGACCGCGATCGCGATCACTGCGCACAACTTCCCTGAAGGCCTGGCCACCTTTTTTGCCACTCTGGAAAGCCCGTCGGTGGGCATGCCGCTGGCCTTCGCCATCGCCATCCACAACATCCCCGAAGGCATCGCGATCGCCGTCCCGGTGTACTTCGCCACGCAGAACAAGGTTTACGCCTTCGGTGCCAGCCTGCTGTCCGGCCTGGCCGAACCGGTGGGGGCCGCGATTGGCTATTTCGCCCTGTCCGGCGTCCTCAACCACGCCACCTTCGGCTGGGTATTCGGCCTGATCTCCGGGGTGATGGTGTTCCTGGCGCTGGACGAACTGCTGCCGGCCGCCAAGCGCTACGCGAAGGGTCACGAAACGGTCTATGGCCTGGTGGCCGGCATGGGCAGCCTGGCCATCAGCCTGGTTCTCTTCAAATGGTAATGCCGTCCCGCAGCGCGTCATGCCGGCCGCTGGCCGGCTCCACGCGCTGCCGCATTCCGCGCGCACCCGGCCGCCCCTGACCGGGACGGCAACCACGCCCCATCAACGCAACCGGTTCAGCACCTCGGTCAACTCGTCGGCCAGCGGGGCGTTGAGCAGGTACGGGGTCTTGCCGTTGTCCAGCGCAAATTCCAGCGAGGCGGCGTGCAGGAACAGGCGCTTCAGCCCGATCTGCTCACGAAGCCGCTTGTTGACGTCCGGATCGCCGTACTTGTCGTCACCGGCCACCGGGTGGCCCAGGTGCTGGGCATGCACGCGGATCTGGTGGGTGCGCCCGGTTTCGATGCGCACCTCACAGTACGAATGGCCGCCCTTGCGCTCCAGCACCTTGAAGTGGCTGATCGATTCCTTGCCGATCGGATTGACCTGCACATGCCGCTCGCCGCCCTGGCGCAGCCCCACGTGCAGCGGCGCGTCCACCGTCATCGTGCCATCCGGCATGCGCCCCACCAGCAGGGTCAGGTAGCGCTTGCGGATGCCCGCACCGTGGTCCTCCCGCAGCAGCGCCTGCAGTTCGCTCAGCGCCGACCGCTTCTTGGCCACGATCAGCAGCCCCGACGTGTCCCGGTCCAGCCGGTGCACCAGCTCCAGCGTCCTGCCCGGGCGCAGGGCGCGCAGGGTCTCGATCGCGCCGAAGCTGATCCCGCTGCCGCCGTGGCTGGCCACGCCCGACGGCTTGTTCAGCGCCAGCAGCCGCTCGTCCTCATAGACGATGGCGTCTTCCAGGCGCTTCATGAAAGCAGCGGGCGGGCCCGCCTTGTCTCCTTCCTCGGTGAGACGGACGGGCGGCACCCGCACCTCGTCGCCGGCCTCGAGCTTCCGCTCGGCCTTGGCGCGGCCGCCATTGACCCGGACCTGGCCGCTGCGCACCAGCTTGTAGATCAGGCTGCGCGGTGCACCCTTGAGCTGGCCGAGCAGGAAGTTGTCCAGGCGCTGCCCGGCGCGGTCGGCCGGGACGGAGATCATACGTACGCTGGTCATGGCTTCAGCGGCTTTGGGGGTGGGCTCGGTAACGGTCATTGGCCTTTTATTCTGTTACACTCGGCGGGCGAGATAAGGGATTGATTTCGTTGGAAGTTGCTCTGGGCCAGAAGCCCGACTTCCCGCGATTCCGGCACAGTGCGCAGCCACCGCCCCCGGGGCGGCCATGTTAGCGGCTCACCGGCGGTCCCGGCCATCGCCGGATGCCTGACACGCATCTGCGCTGAACATGTCCCTGTGGCGCTCCAGCCTGGCTGAAAGCTGCCTCCGGCCCAGAAACACCCAAACCAAAACAAATGAAGCGCTCCCGCGGCCTGCCGTGGTGTCGTAGCGCTGGAAACCCAAGCCGCCCTCCCCGCGCATGCGCGATGGGCGTCGAAGCGTGACCAGAAGCGAAACCCCATGGCGTTCCGCGCGGTAGCAGCGCGCGAGGAACGCAAGTATGAAGCGAATGCTGATCAATGCCACGCAGGCCGAAGAGCTGCGGGTAGCCATCGTGGATGGCCAGACGCTGTACGACATCGACATCGAACAGCCGTCCAAGGAACAGAAGAAGTCGAACATCTACAAGGGCCGTATCACGCGCCTTGAACCGTCGCTGGAAGCGGCCTTCGTCGAGTACGGCGCGGACCGTCACGGCTTCCTGCCGCTGAAGGAAATCTCCCGCGATTACTTCCAGGCGGGCGTGGACCACAACAAGGCCGGCATCCGCGAACTGCTGCGTGAAGGCCAGGAAGTGGTTGTCCAGGTGGACAAGGAAGAGCGTGGCAACAAGGGCGCCGCCCTGACCACGTTCATCTCCCTGGCCGGCCGCTACATGGTGCTGATGCCCAACTCGCCGAGCGCCGGTGGCGTCTCGCGCCGGATCGAAGGCGAAGACCGCGCCGCCCTGAAGGACGCGCTGGACAAGCTGAACATCCCCGACGACATGGGCGTGATCATCCGCACCGCCGGCGTCGGCCGCGATGCCGAAGAACTGCAGTGGGATCTGGATTACCTGCTCCAGGTCTGGAAGGCCATCGCCGAAGCGGCGCTGACCAAGCCGGCCCCGTTCCTGATCTACCAGGAGTCGCGCCTGATCGTGCGCGCCCTGCGCGACTACCTGCGCGCCGATGTCGGCGAGATCCTGGTGGACACCGAGGAGCTCTACGAGACCGCCCGCGAGTTCATGCAGCAGGTGATGCCGCAGACCCTGCGCAAGCTCAAGCATTACAAGGACGACATCCCGCTGTTCAACCGCTTCCAGATCGAATCGCAGATCGAAGGCGCGTATGAACGCAACGTGCGTCTGCCGTCGGGTGGCTCGATCGTGGTCGACCAGACCGAGGCCCTGACCGCCATCGACGTCAACTCCTCGCGCGCCACCAAGGGTAGCGACATCGAGGACACCGCGTTCCAGACCAACCTGGAAGCCGCCGAGGAAGTGGCCCGCCAGCTGCGCCTGCGCGACCTGGGTGGCCTGGTGGTCATCGACTTCATCGACATGGCCTCCAACAAGCACCAGCGCGAAGTCGAGAACCGCCTGCAGAACGCGCTCAAGTACGACCGTGCGCGCGTGCAGCTGGGCCGCATCTCGCGCTTCGGCCTGATGGAAATGAGCCGCCAGCGCCTGCGTCCGAGCCTGGGTGAATCCAGCCAGATCGTCTGCCCGCGCTGCGACGGCCACGGCCGCATGCGCAGCGTCGAATCGCTGTCGCTGTCGATCATCCGCGTTGCCGAAGAGCATGCGATGAAGGAGAACACCGGGCAGGTGCTGGTCCAGGCCCCGGTCGAGATCGCCAACTACCTCCTCAACGAGAAGCGCAGCGCGCTGCGTGAGATCGAACAGCGCCATGACGCGCCGATCGTGATCGTCGCTGACGAGCAGCTGCACACGCCGCACTACGAAGTGACCCGCCTGCGCGAGAACGAGCTGGGCGAGGAAAGCGGCAAGCCGAGCTACCAGCGCGGCACCCCGCGCAAGCTGCCGGTGCATGCCCTGACCAAGGCGCAGCTCAACATCCCGGCCGCCCCCGTGGTGACCCAGGTCAAGCACAGCCAGCCGGCCCCGGTGCGAGAAGCGCCCGAACCGGTCGTCGCGCCGGCACCGGTCGCCCCGGCACCGGTCGCCGCCCCGGCGGCCACCGGCGTGGTCGGTTGGCTCAAGCGCATCTTCGGTGGCGAACCGGCTCCGGCCGCCGCCCCGCAGCCGGGCAACCGCCCGGCCCAGGAGGGCAACCGCGCCAACCGCACCAAGGACCGCAACGGCAAGGACCGCAACGGCCGTCGCGATGAGCGTGGCGAGCGCGGCGGCACTGGCGCCGCGAACGGCCAGGCCCAGGGGCGTGGCAAGGACCGTCGCGAGGACCGCGGCGAGCGCGGTGAGCGCGGCTCGAAGAACGAGCGCCGTGACGAGCGTCGCCAGGACGTGGCCCCGGCCGCCGGTGCTGCCGCGCAGGTCCAGGCTCCGGGCCAGGGCAAGCCGCGCGGTGAGCAGCAGCCCAAGCAGCCGCGCAGCGAGCAGCAGCCCAAGCTGAAGCAGCCCAAGCAGCCGCAGCAGCCCAAGCCGCAGCAGGGCGAGGAGAAGGCAGCCCGTCAGCCGCAGACCGACGCACCGAAGCCGGGCAACACCGCCGCGCCGGTCGCCGATGCCGCCGTGGTGGCCGCCGCAGCCGTGACCGTGGCCGACGCCACCGTCGTGACCTCGCCGGTGCAGGACGCTGCGGCGCTGGCCGCCGCATCGGCGGCAACCGAGCAGGCACTGACTGCCGGCGATGCCGCAGAGCAGAATGATGCCGCCGGCAATGGCGATGATGCCAATGGCGAAGGCGGCTCGCGCCGTCGTCGCGGCCGTCGCGGTGGCCGTCGCCGCCGTCGTGGCAATGGCGAGCAGGCCGCAGGCAACGATGGCCTGAACGATGACGGCGGTCTGGACGACGACGGCGACGAGCAGGACGGCGAGCAGGACGGTACCGACGCCGCCCAGGCCGAGCGTCCGGTTGCCGCCAACGGCCAGCCGCAGCCGGAGTTCGACTTCGACGATGAAGCTGGCTCGGCGCCGAACGCTGCGGCACCGGTCCAGGCCCCGCGCCCGGCACCGGCCGCCGCTGCTGCACCGGCGCCCGTGCAGGCCCCGGTCGCTGCCGTCGCCGCTGCCGCGCCGGTTGCCGCGATCAGCAGCCCGGTGGTGACCGCCGGCCACACCGAAGCCGCTCCGGCCGAGGAAGCCGCGGCACCGTCCTACACGGATCGCGTGCCGTTCGTGGAATCGCCGACGCCGGCCCCGGCCGTGGTCGCCGCCTCCGCACCGGTTGAACCGGTCCGTGCCGACGCCCCGGTGGCCGACGCACCTGTCGCGCCGACGCCGGCCGCTGCTCCGGATCCGGTGGCGGACGCGCCGGTGGTTGAAGCGCCCGTCGTGACCCCGGTGGTTGCCGAGGCACCGGCCGTTGTCGCACCGGCCGCCGCGACCGTCGTCGAGGCACCGGTGGTCGTGGACACCCCGGTCGAAGCCGCACCGGTCGAAGCCGCACCGGCCGCGCCGAGGGTGGACGCCGCGCCGGTCGTGGCCCGCAGCGAGACCGCCGAGACCGTCCGTCCGGTGCAGACCAGCATGCTGGATGCCGTGGATCCGGTGCCGGCGGCCGTCGAGAAGGTCGACGCCGCGCCGGTAACCCGCGTTGAACCGGCGCCCGTCGCACCGGTGGTGCAGAACGGCCAGTTGTTCGGCTCCGCCACCAGCGATGTCCCGGCCAGCACCGACGCGGCCGCACAGGCAGCGCAGGCCGAGGCCCGCGACGACATCCCCACCGATGCCGCGCAGACCGATGCCGCCCCCCAGCAGGACCCGGAAAAGACCGACAAGGCCTGATCCCGATCCAGCGGCATGTGCAACAACAGACAGCGGCCTTCGGGCCGCTGTCTGCGTTTGGGGTCACCGCCGGCTGTGGCATGCTCGGGCCCATGCGCCGATCCGTTCCCCTGCTTGTCTGCGCGCTGCTGTTGGCCTTGTCCGCCTGCCAGCCCGCACCGTCACCGCTCAGCGATGCCGCCATTGCCGTACGCGATGCGCCGCCCGAGCACCACTTCCGCGGCACGCTTGGCGGCACACCGGTGGAGCTGCTCGTCCAGGACTGCAAGGTGTTCAAGGTCGTGCGCGGCACCGGCCAGACGCTGTCGCTGGCCGAGGTGCTGGCACCGGCGCCCTACCCGTTCTTCACCGCGTGCCAGCGTCAGTCGCTGCGCCAGGAAGACGATGCGGTGGTCGCCGTGCTGGGGCGCATGGCCCTGGGCGCCGGCGGCTGCTGCGCGACCGGCGGGACCTGGCGGACCCGCAATGGCCAGGCCTGGGAAAAGACCAGCGAACAGGCCGTCCCCTGAGCGCCTGCCACGCGGCCGTCGATCAGGGAGCGGTGGCCGCCGGAGCCGCCGCGCGCGGCGCGAACTGCAGGCGCGTCCACACGCCGTAGTGGTCCGATGCCCAGCGGCCTTCCGCGTAGGGCTGATCGAACAGCAGCCGGGCTTCGCGCGCGATCAGCCGATCCTGCTGGAAGAAGATGTGGTCGATCCGCGAGGGCGCCTGGTAGTAGTGCCGGTTGAGCGTGCTGACCGCCGCGAGATCATTGACGTGCACGCTGCCGTAGCTGTCGCCGTAGTGGTTGCGCAGCGCGCTCAGATCGCCCGCATCGACCAGCGCGTTGAAATCCCCGGCGATCACCACCGGCGCGTCGTCCGACGTGGCGGCGATGAAGGCCAGCAGATCGGCCACCTGTTCGCCACGGATGCGGCTGCCGCTGTCATCGGAGCGCTCGTTGAGATGGGTGGCGTACACGTTCACCGGCTGGCCATCGACCGCGATCCGCAGGTGCGCCACCGTGCGGTAGTCGGTAAGCGGGGCGAGCAGATGGTCGTTGCGCGCCAGCACGGGGCGCGCGGTCAACAGTGCGTTGCCGTAGCGTTTGGAGGCACCTGGCGGGTCGGTGGAGACGAACTGGTAGTCGTACCCAAGTCTGCGTGCCAGCCACTGCGCCTGGTTGCGCACCTTCGGCTTCTGGATCACTTCCTGCAGCGCGATCGCATCCGGACGCAGTGCCTTGAGCTCGCGCAGGATCACCTCACGGCGCGCCGGCCAGTCCTCGCGGTCATGGTGCAGGTTGAACGTCACCATTGTCATGCCCGACGACGGCGCTTGGGCAGGCTCCGCTGCGGCGGCCGCTTCAGCCAGTGCCAGCAACGCCAGCAGACACACAGCGAGGCAACGGCTGCCGCGGCGTCCCCATCGGTTCAACAGGTGCGTCATTACGGTGCCTTGCGTTCTGCCCGGCGTACCGCCGCCGGAATGTCGATCTGGACGGTGGCCGGCAGCTGCATCACCCGCAGTTCCTTGCCTTCCCACTGGGCCGGTTCGCCGTTGATGGTGGTCCCGCCGGGTTCACCGCTGTACGGCCACGGCAGCACCACGCCACCGGGCGGGGCCACCAGGCCGGCCGACACGGTGAGGGTCAGCTGCTTCTCGCTGCGGCTCAGTGCGTAGTTCAACTGGCCGTTGGGCGTGCGCAACCCCTGTACGGCGATGCCCTTGCCTTCCAGCCAGCGCACCGGCACGCCGGCCGCCAGCACCAGGCTGTCGTCGAGGTCGCGGTTGTAGGCGAACATGTCCAGCGCCGAGCGGACGAAGTCCGAGGCAACCCAGGCATGCGGCAGGTCGCCGACAAAGAACGGTTTGCGCGGGGTGTGCGACACCACTTCGGCCCACTGGTTCCAGGCCTGCGGGGCGCGATCATTGAAGAAGAACCCGGTGGCCTGCCAGGCGCGGTCGCGCCAGCCCAGGCGTACGAACGCGGCGACATTGCGCCACTCGTACGGGGTGTAGTCCTTCCATTCCCGCTTGCCGTCGCGCCGTTCCACGAACTGGCTCCAGTAGCGCTCGAACGTGTTGTCCAGGTACGGCTGCGGCAGACGCCCCTGCTCACCGCCCGGTGCCAGCGCGATGGTGGTGGAGGTGGCGTCGAAGTCACCCAGTTCGGCCGAGCCAGGCAGGTAGTCGATCTTGTGCAGCGCGACCGCGGCCTGCAGCGAGGCCTGCAGATCGTCACGGAACTGATCGCGCGATTCGCTCATCTGCAGCGCTTCGGCCTTGCCCAGCGCCGTGGCGATGATCGCCGCATCCTTGTAGCCGCGCAGCGCCCAGAAGTTGTCCCAGTACGAATGCATCGGCTTGGCCGAATAGCCTTCGTGGCTGATCGAGGCCGGCATCATCCCGTAGAACGCCGGATTGCGTGCCCGGTTCTCTTCGGTGCGCTCGCTCAGGCGCAGCTGTTCCATGTAGTTGAACGCGCCCTGCACGTGCGGCCACATCTGCTCCAGGAAGGCGGTGTCGCCGGTGTAGCGCCAGTACTCGGCAATGTTGAAGATCAGCTCACCGTGGCTGTCGTTCTCCGGCACCGGGTCGCTGCCGCGCGCATCCACGCAGCACGGCACCTTGCCGTTGTCGAACTGGTACGGCGCATACCAGCTCACGTAATCGCGCACCGCGTCATTGCGGCCCATGCGCAGCAGACCCTCGGAAATCATCGCGCCGTCGCGGATCCAGCTGCGCGAGTACGAACGCGTGCCCGGCTGCAGGCTCGGGCCGATGCGCGAGATCAGCATGTGCGCCAGCGCGGTGCGCAGCGTATCCACCAGCGGCTTGCCGGCGTCGGGTACCTGCAGCTTCACCTGGTCCAGCCGGGTGCGCCACATCGAGGCCACCTGCTGCTGGGCCTTGGCGGCGTCGAACCCCTTGGGCATGGCCCAGGTACCGGTCTGCGGGAGGACCAAGGCCACCTCGCGGGTTTCGCCGGGTGCCAGCTTAAAGCGGTACAGCAGCGCGCCGGAGGCCAGCCCGGTGCTGTCCTTGACCTCGCGGGTCTCCGGAAGTTTGCCGCTGGCCAGGTGCATCACCTCCAGCTTGCTGTCGAAGGCGGTGGCGAAGGCCGCATCGGCCGGCTGCACGGCATGGATGCGCGGGGTACCGTTGACGTCGACATGGGTCGGGTCCACCGCGAGTGCGTCGATCCGGCTGAAGCCGCCCACGGTGTTGAGGAACTGGGTCGGCGGATTGACCTGCCACGGCCGCACGGCCAGCGCCAACGTGTACTCGTGGGCCACCTTGTCCGGGTTGCGCAGGGTGTAGCGGCCGATCAACTGCGCGTTGTCCGGCCGCCCCTGCACGAAACCGGTCACCTGCAGCGCGGCCTTGTCGTGGGCCCAGTCCACGCTGGCGATCGGCAGATAGCCGTCCTGCAGCGATTGCCGGCTCTTCACGTCCGCCCAGGTGAGCAGCTTGTTGTCCACCAGCACGAACGGTTCAACGCTGAAGCTGGACTTCGCCACCTCCAGCGCGCCATCTTCGCCGATCAGCGCCTGCTCGCGGCCGCCGTCCAGCCCCAGCAGGGTCCAGTAGGGCTGCTCGCCGCTGAAGCCGCGCGGCACCGAGCCACGCGGCAGATCCGAACCGACCGACTGGATGAAGTCATTGGGGGTGTCGGCGAAATCCAGCGGCTTCAACCCGATGTCGCGGATGCCGTAGCGCCAGTTCGGGCCGCCCTTGAGGTCGAAGCGCAGGTAACGCGCTTCGGTTTCCGGCAGCGCCAGCCAGTCGCGGCCGCCGCCACCGGCGGTGACCTCGCGCAGCGTCTTCCAGCTGCGTCCGTCCTGCGAGGAGCGCACGGTGTAGCGCGTGGCCTCCAGCCCCGGCAACCATTGGATCACCGCGCCACCGAACTCGCGGACCTTGTGCAGGTCTAGGCTGATGGTCTGTTCGGCGACCCCGCCACTGATCCAGACCGTGTCCGGCTTGCCATCGACGATGCGGTTCTGCAGCGCGGTGGCGGTGTCGGCGATCACCGACGGCGTCAACGCACTGGTGTCTTCCGGTGGCAGGGCCTGCAGGGTGAGGCGGTCGAAGCACACCGTGCCCTTGCCGCCGACCTTGCTGTAGAGGGTGAACTCCACGGCGGCGCTGCGGGTCAGCGTCTTCTCGGTACCCGGCCCCCAGGCCTTGTCAATGTGGCGCTTGCGGTACTGCACGCCGGTCCACGCCTTGGGAAAGACAAAACCGGGGCGGTTGACCCACCACACGTTGTCCCCGCTGGCATCGATCAGCTTGAACTGCAGGTCGTTGGACGGCGAATCGCCGCGCAGCTGGAAACCGACCTGATAGTTGCCCGGCCACTCCACGGCCAGCTCGCGGCGGATGCCGACATACCCGGAGACGTCATGGAAGTCGTAGTCCAGGCACAGCGCGCGCCCGCCGCCGAGGCCGGCGACGCTGCGCAGCGAGCCGCTGACCTGGTCGGACAGCACCAGCTTCCACGGCGACATGTCGTCGAAGCCGTCCAGCACCCGGGGTGCAGCCGGCGTCGCCGGCGGTGCGGCCGCGGCCGCCAGTGACCAGACCAGACCCAGACCCACCGCGACGACGACTCGCTTCACCCTTTGACACTCCCCAGCAGCAGACCTTGGATGTAGTAGCGCTGCAGCACCAGGAACAGTGCCAGCACCGGAACCACCGTGACCACCGCACCGGCCATCATCATTTCAACGTCCATGATGTGTTCGCGCGAGAGTGTGGCCAGGGCGACCGGCAGAGTGTAATGCTCCTGGTCGGTCAGCACGATCAACGGCCACATGAAGTCGTTCCACGAGCCCATGAAGGTGAAGATCGAAAGTGTCACGAGCACCGGCTTGAGCATCGGCAGCACGATCTGGAAGAAGATCCGCAGCTCCCCTGCCCCGTCAATGCGCGCCGCTTCCAGCAGTTCGTCCGGGATCGACCGGGCGTACTGACGGACCAGGAAGATGCCGAACACGGTGGCCAGCGCCGGCACGATCACCCCGCCGAAGTTGTTGACCAGGCCCAGCTGCTTCATCAGCAGGAACAGCGGCAGCATCGCCACCTGCGCCGGGATGACCAGCGCTGCCAGCAGCAGCTGGAAGATGCGCTCGCGGCCGACGAAGCGCAGCTTGGCGAAGGCATAGCCGGCCATTGTGTTGAGCAGCAGCGAGCCCAACGTGATCGCCAGCGACACCAGCAGGCTGTTGACGAAGTTGTTGCCCATGCCGGTCCGCGCGAACAGCTCGTGGTAGTTCGCGGTGGTCACCGAGGACGGCAGCAGCGGCGGCGGGAAGTGCGCCGCCTCGCCGGTCGGCATGAACGACACCGACAGCATCCACAGCAGCGGCGCCAGGCTGACCAGCGCCAGCACGGTCAGGCCACCGTTGACCCACCATGCATGCCAGCGCGATTGACCGATTTCACGACTCATACCAACTGCCTCTTGCGGCCGAAACGCAGCATCAACGTGGTCACCGCCAGGATGATCAGGAACAGCAGGAACGCCACCGCGGAGGCGCGTCCCAGGTTCCACCACTTGAAGCCCTCTTCAAACATGAAATACAACACGCTCACGGTGCTCTGCAGTGGGTCGCCGCGGGTCATGACGTACGGTTCGGCAAACAGCTGGAAATAGCCGGACACGGTGATCACCCCGACCACCAGCAGCACCGGGCCGAGCATTGGCAGGGTGATGTGCAGGAACTGCTTCCAGCGCGAGGCACCGTCGATGCGCGCGGCTTCGTACAGATCGTGCGGAATCGCCTGCAGGCCGGCCAGGAAGATCACCATGTTGTAGCCGAAGTTCTTCCATACGGCGAACAGCATGATGGTCGGCATCGCCCAGTTGGGATCGCCAAGCCAGTCGATCGGGCTGATCCCCAGGTGCCCCAGGCCATAGTTCACCAGGCCGTAGCTGGTGTGGAACAGGTAGCGCCAGATCACCGCCACCGCCACCAGGGTGGTGACCACCGGGGCAAACAGCGCCGTACGGAACAGCGCCTTGAAACGGGCCGCCGGCGCGTTGAGCAGCATGGCCGCGCCCAGCGATACGCCGATGGACAGCGGCACACCCACGATCACGAAGTAGGTGGTGTTCCACAGCGACTTCCAGAACATCGGGGTCTGCAGCAGATCGATGTAGTTGCCCAACCCGACGAACCGCAGGTTGGCGCTGTCCGACAGCGAATACAGGTCGAAGTCGGTGATGCTCAGCGCCAGCGCCGACAACACCGGCAGGCCGAAGAACACGCCGATCACCAGGATGGCCGGGCCGGCGAACATCCAGCCGGCAAGCGAACGCTGCTTCATGGGCGGGCCTCCTGCTGCTTCTGCGCTTCAATCCAGCGTCGTTTGGCGAGGATCTTGTCCACGCGGTTGTCCAGTTCGGTCACGGCCGCATCCTGATTGAGTCCACCACGCACCACCTGCTCGGTGGTGATGCGCATTTCCTGCGCGATCCGCTCCCACTCCAGCACCTTCGGGGTCGGCTTGACCCGCTCGAGCTGATCGCGGAACGGCTGTGCCAGCGGATCGTTGGCCAGCGAGGGGTATGCCCAGGCGCTGCGACGCGGCGGAAGATCGCCGATGATGGAATGGAAACGCTGCTGGATCTGCGGGCGCGACAGGAACTCGATCAGCTTCCAGGACGCCTCCTTCTGCTGCGAGGAGCGGAAAATCACCAGGCTGGTGCCGCCGGCGATGCCGGCGCCCGGACCGTCCGGGCCCGGCAGTGCGGCGGTGCCCCACTGGCCTTCCAGCGCCGCCGGCTGCAGCTTCTTGAACTCACGGATGTTCCAGGGGCCCGAGACGTAGAACACATTGAACCCGCGGAAGAACTCGTCCCAGACATTGGAGATCTGGGTTTCGGACATGCGCGGCGCCCAGCCCTGGGCGAACATGTTCTCGTAGAAGGCCAGCGTGCGGCGGAAGCCGGGGCTGCGGAAGTTGCCACGGGTATCGTTGTCGCGCAGCAGCGGGTCCGGCTGCTGCAGGGCCAGCGACAACTGCTGCTCGAATTCGTTGATCGGCATCAGCACGGCGTAGCGGTTGGCGCCCTGCATCGTCTTGATGGCCGCCATCATCGCATTCCATTCGGCCCACGTCCGCGGCGGATGATCGAAACCGGCCTTGGCCAGCAGGTCCTTGCGGTAGTACAGCAGGCGGGTATCGACATACCACGGCACGCCCACCAGTTCGTCGTGGATGACGTTGGTATCCCAGATGCCCTGGAAATAGTCGGTCGGGTCCACCACCGTGGACTTCGCCACATACGGCTGCAGCGGGGTCAGCGTGTTGAGTTCGGCGAACTCGGGAATCCAGGTGTTGCCGAGCTGGCACACGTCCGGCAGCCCATCGGCGGCGAAGGCGGTCAGCAGCTTCTCATGCGCCGCTGTCCACGGAATATTCTGCACATCGACATGGATGCCCGGGTTCTCCGCCTCGAATTCGCGGATCAGGCCGGTCACGACCTCGGCCTCGCGGCCCATCGCCCAGAAACGCACGGTGACGCCTTCCGGCTCTTTCCGGCAGGCACTCAACAACAGGCTGCCGACCAGCAGCAGCAACAGACTCAGACCCAGCGTGGGGCGCGACGACAATGGCACTGCTTACTTCCCTTGAGGCTGGTTGCGGTTGGTGTTGTTCTTCTGTTCCTGCGCCGCGGCCGCGCGCGATTCGGCGATGCCGACCGATCGTGCCGACGCTGCTTTCTCATCCTTCTGCAGCGTCGTCGGCGCCGTCTCGCCTTCCGGGGTCAGCCAGCCGCCACTGAAACCGGCGCGCTCCAGCCCCTTGCGGATATGCGGGTTCTTCTTCATCACGTCCCAGACGAAATCGTTCCGGTAATTGGCGATCATGGTCAGGATCGGCCCCTGGTCGATGCCGATGTAGTCGCTGGCCACCCAGCCACGGTCCGGCACCAGGCGCCCGGTCTTGATCGGGATGTCGTAGTTGAAGCTGGGATTGAACGAGTCCAGGAAGCCGTAGCTGGAATAGATGTAGTCGCCGTAGCGCTTGTGCATCTCTTCGGTGGCCGGGATCACCTCTTCCGGCGCGAACACGATCGAGGCGATCGCCGCGGTCGGCGCGATGGTGCCGTCGTCGAAGTTCTCGCGCAGGCCGGCGCCGCGCGAGGAGTAGTGCCGGAACTGGCGCTGCTCGCCGCGATACTCCTGCGTGGTGTTCTGCGGGCCATCGCTGGCAGTCAGGCCCCACACGTTCTCGCCGTAGTCCTTCCAGTTCATCGGGTTGGCGATGGCGTACTCGCGCTGGGCCAGCGCGGCCGACCGGCTGTTGAGGAAGTAGGTGCTGCCCCGCTCGCGCATGTAGGCGTCCTGGATGTCGCGGAAATCCACCCACACGTGCGTGTACTGGTGACCGAACAGCGGGCCGAAGGACAGGTATTCCTGGCCCTGGTAGACGCCCCAGTCGTTGTCGTAGGTGCGCGTCCACACCGTCCATGCGTCAGGACTGACCGGATGGGTCGGCGAACCGAGCGCGAGGATGTAGACCATCATCGCCTCGTTGTAGCCCATCCAGTCGTGGTCGATGAAGCCGCTCTCCGGGAACCAGCCCATCGAGATCAGCGGCGCACGCTGCTGCAGCCAGGGCCAGTCCACGCGCTTGTACAGCGTATCGGCGATCTCGCGGATCTCTTTCTCTCGCGGGTCATCGCCACTGTAGTAGGACTGCGCGAACAGCACGCCCATCATCAGCAGCGCGGTATCCACGCTGGACAGCTCGACCCAGCTGTCGTACCGGCGGCCCTGCTGCATGTCCAGGAAGTGGTAGTAGAAGCCCTTGTAACCGCCCTTGCCGGTGCGCTGCGGCCCCATCGGCAGGTCGCGGAAGAACTTCAGCGTCAGCAGGGTGCGGTCCACCGCCTGGGTGCGGCTGACCCAGCCATTCTCGATGCCGATCGGATAGGCGGTCAGCGCGTACCCCACCGAGGCGATGCTGGCGAATGGGCGCGACGGGAAGCGATCCGGGCTGAGTCCGTTGACTTCGTTGGTGGTGTCCCAGAAAAACTGGAAGGTGCGGCGCTCGATGTCGTCGAACAGCGGCGGCAGTTCGGGCTTCATCGGACGCGGCGGCGCATCGGCCTCCACCAGAATGACCGGAGGCTTGGGCTTGGCCGGTTGTTCCGGCGCCTTCTGGCAGCCGACGATCGCTGCGGACAGCAAAGTCAGCGTCACCACCCGACGTGCATTCATCGACCACCACCTTTTCGCATGTTCGTGCTGGAGAGCATAGCCTCAACCAGATTGAAATCGTTTACAGACCCGACGCAAAAAAAATCCGCGTGTCGAGGGCGGATCCAGTCTGTCCGGGCAACGCGGGCTACCTGCCGCACACGCGCTTGTCCATCGCCGATGGGCAAGCGCCTGTGCAGTCCGCCGGTCGGCCAGGGGCCGGCCGGCGGTGCTGCCCCGGCATCGCCTGCGAAGGCGATGCCGGGTAATGCGATCAGAAGCGGAAGCCGACTTCCGCCTTGACCTGACGCGGCGTACCAATGATTTCGCCGGTCTCGTTGTAGCTGGCCTCCAGCTTGCCGTTGGTCTTGACGTAGTTGTAGGTGGAGAAGTTGTCGAAGTTGAACACGTTGATGATGTCCAGGCGAGCGTACAGCTCGGTATCGCCCGCCATCTTGAACGTCTTCGTCGCCTGCAGATCGACCGAACGGTAGCCGAAGATCTTGCCACCCAGCAGGAACTTGCCATTGGCGTTGGGCACAGCCGCCTGCGGCGTCGGCAGGTTGTAGCCGCTGGCCTGCGGCACCGGGTACCAGTCGTTGACGGCGGTCGGGGTCGCCAGGGTGATCTTGCCACCGAAGGTGATGCCCCAGAAGCCGGCGTACGAACCGGTGACCACCAGGCGGTGGCGCGGCGCGCCGTTCGAGCGGATGGTCGGGTACTCGCTGATCAGGCCGCGGTCGAACGCGTACTTCTCATTGATGTCGCGGTTGTGGCGCGCGGTGGTCCAGGTGTAGGCGACCGAGGTGCCCCAGCCGCTTTCCTTGGTGAACGGCTTCTGCGCCGACAGCAGGACCTGGGTCGCACGGGTCTTGATGCCCTGCTGGCCGATGATCAGGCTGCCGAAGCCCGGCACGTTGCAGCTCCAGGCCTGGCTCAGGCCCGGGTCGGAACCGCCGCACAGGCGCGGGTCATCGAAGAACTGGCCGGTCGGGTAGCGGTTGCCCAGGGTGAAGGCGAAGCCGTCGTAGCTCAGCGTGCGGGCGATCGTGGCGTCGGTCAGCCACTCACCGATCTGATTGCTCATGCCCAGGCTGAACTGATCCGAGTACGGAGCCTTCAGGTTGTTGTTCAGCAGATCCACTTCCAGACCGGCATTGCTGGTGGCACCCACGAGGTTCTGCAGGTTGCCGATGCCGTTGAGCAGGGCCGGGTTCCAGTCATAGCAGGCGGCCTGGCCGTTGATGCAGGTGCCGGTGGCCGGGTTGCGGAAGTAGATGGTCGGCTGCGGCAGCGCCAGCTTGGTGGTTTCCAGCTGCAGGTTGTCGAACAGGTCGCGATCGTACGAACGGCCGGCACCACCGTGGATCACGTGCTGCTCGTCGGCGTTGATGTCATACGAGAAGCCCAGGCGCGGCTGCCAGGCATCCTTGAATGCCTTGCGGTTCTTGCCGGTGCTGATGTAGTCGCTGATGTCCAGACCGCCCAGCGCCAGCGAATCGGCGTAGGTCTGGCCGGCGGGGGCGCGCGGATCCTGCGAGTAGATCGCGTCGACCACCTGCTGCGGGGTCACGAAGTCCAGGTAGGACGGGGTCTTCTCGTAGTCCCAGCGCAGGCCGAGGTTGAGCTGCAGGTGGTCATTGACCTGCCAGTCGTCCTGGATGAACAGGCCGATCTGCTTGGACTTCGAACGCACTTCGCCGGACACGCCCGACACGCCGGTTACCGGCTTGACGAACTGCGCCTTGTACGGAATGGAAGACGGGAAGTCCGGATCGCCCAGGCTGTAGGTGAAGGTCGGATTGATCTGCGCGGCATCGGATGCGTACAGGTCGATCTGCTTGTACTTCGCGCCCATCTTGATGGTGTGGTCGCCCATCCACTGGATGCCATCCAGGGTCAGGTTGTCTTCGATCGACCAGCCCTTCTGGCCCTTCACCTGAGAATCCAGCGCCGATGCGCCACCGATCTTCACCACGGTGCGGTCTTCGGTGCCGTCCGGTGCGGTGTAGGTGATGCCGTTGGCCAGGGTCAGCGGGGTCGGGTTGTTGAACGAATCTTCATGGGTGACCATCATTTCGTTGTAGTAACGCTCGCCGCTGTGATTCCAGCGCAGGGCGTAACGACGGTCGGTGTTGACCACTTCACGGCCGGCTTCCGGCGAGGTCTGGCCGCTGAACTGCGACTGGGTTTCATCGCGGTCCTGGAAGGTCAGCTCGATGCGATCGTTGTCGGTCGGCTCGAAGTCGATCTTGGCGAAGATCAGGTCCTGCTGGAACGGCTGGCTGGCCGGGCCGAGGCCGGCGGCGCCATCGGGCGGCAGCAGGCCGGCAGCACCGGTGACCGCGCCATCCGGCGCGATGGTGACCGGCAGGTCGAAGCGCTTGGCTTCATAGGTCACAAAGAAGTGGGCCTTGTCCTGGATGATCGGGCCGCCCAGGGCGAAACCGTATTCCTTCTCGGCCGACACCATCTTGTCGTTGCCGCCCTGGCGCTCGGCCGGGGTCTTGGCGCGCATGTCCTCATCGGTGTAACGGTAGAAGGTTTCACCCTTGAACTCGTTGGTACCGGACTTGGTCGCCGCGGTCACGGCCGCGCTGGAGACCTGGCCGTACTCGGCCTTGTAGTTGCCGCTGATGACCTTGTATTCACCGATCGCCAGCTGCGGGAACGGGTTGCCGGCGCTGCCGGACTGGCCGGCGACGCCGCCGCCCTTGACGTAGCTCTTCTGGCCCACGCCATCGATGTACACGTTGGTACCGTCGGAGTTGGTGGCACCGCCGCGCAGCGAGGTGTTGCCCTTGGCGTCGCGGGTGAAGATCAGGCCCGGGACCGCGTCGGCGAATTCCAGGAAGTTGCGCGACACCTGCGGGGTGGTCTGGATCTGCTGCAGGCTGACGGTCTTGCCCACTTCGGAGGTACGCACTTCCTGCAGCAGGGTCGGCGCAACCACGTTGACCGTGTCCAGGTTGGTGGCATTGGCGGTGCTGCCGTTGGCCGGCGCGCCGCTGAAGTTCAGCGTCGCGGTCGAGGCCACGGTCACGGTCACTTTCTGGGTCTGGCCGTTGGCCACAACATCATAGGTACCCGGGTCCAGGCCCATCAGCGAGTAGCTGCCATCGGCACGGATGGTGCCGCGGCGCACGGTACCGGTGGCGACGTTGGTCGCGATGACTTCGGTGCCGGCCTCGGCCTGTGCAACCTGGCCACGCAGCGAGGCGTTGGCCGACTGCGCCATCAGGTCCGGCGCAGCGCCCAGCATCAGACAGCTGACCAGTGCGGTGGTCAGCAGGCGACGGGCCGGCGCACGATTGCGGTGATTGGAATACGTCATGTAACTCTCCGGGTGGTGGTGGCCGTCATTGCGGCCCCTGTATTGTTTTTTTGAAGTGGATGTACGCCCGGCCTCGCGGCCGGATTACTGCTCGGATCTGGACCTGCTCGAATCACGCACGATCAGGGTCGGCACCAGCGTCTGCTTGTCGCCGGCCCCTTCCGTGTTGTTGCCATCCATCAACTGCAACAGGCGCGTCGCGGCTCTATCGCCGAGGTCGGCGATACTCACCTGCATCGTCGTCAACGACGGGTGAACGAAACGTGCCAGCGGAATGTCATCGAAACCCGCCAGTGCGACATCGAGCGGAACACGGATGCCCGCCTGCGCGAAGGCGTACAGACACCCCAGCGCCATCATGTCGTTGGCGGCAAACACCGCATCGGGCAGCGTGCCGGCTGCCAGCAACTCCTGTCCGGCGCGATGGCCGGAAGCTTCGTCAAAGTCACCGGGCAACTCGATCCCGTCGGCAGCATCGCCGAATGCGGCCAGCGCATCGCGGAAACCGCGCAGGCGCTCACGGGCGTCGTAGTTGAGATCCGGACCGGAAATGAATGCGATACGGCGATGGCCGACTTCCAGCAGGTGGCGGGTCATGGCCATCGCACCGGCATGGTCATCGATGCTCAGCACCGGATGATCCTGCTCGGGCAGATAGGTATTGATCAGCACCGTCGGCAGGGACTGCGGCAGGTTGTCCGTCAGGAAGCCCGGGCTTTCGGCGTACGGTGACAGCACCAGCAGGCCATCCACCCGGCCGCGCATGGCGCGCAGCGCGGCCCCCTGCTGCTCCTGGTCGCCGTGGTAGCTGGACACCAGCAGGTGCTGGCGGCGCGCACGGGCCACGTTGTCGATGCCGCGCATCAGCTCGGAGAAGAACTCGCCGTACAGGTCGGGCAGCACCACACCGATGGTGTTGGTGCGCCGGCTGCTCAGGCTGCGGGCCGCCGCGTGCGGGGTGTAGCGCAGGCGCGCCGCCACCTCCAGCACCAGCTTGCGCACGGGCTCGGCGACATTTTCATGACCGTTCAGGGCACGCGAGACCGTGGCCACGGAGACCCGGGCTTCGCGAGCGACATCTTTGATTGTGATGGCTGCCTTGTTCACCTCGCCGCCCTCCACGGCTTAGAGATCTGGGCTTGGCGCGGAATGTAAGCGTTTTCAATCCTGAATGTAAACACTACGTTAGCCTCATGTCTCACGGCGGTAACGGAACGCTGTCCACGGCGGGTCCTTCCAGGACTCGCCAGGACAAGACGGGACAAGGGTTTCAGCGGTTTTCGGTCGGACTGCGGGCGTCGATGGACAGCGCGTGGATATCGGTCTCCATCATGGTCCCGACGGCCGCATAGACGGCCCGGTGGCGCGCCAGCGGCGCCATTCCCGCAAACGCCGTGCTCACCACGTGCACCGTGAAGTGGCCACGGCCATCGCGCGCGCCGGCGTGGCCGGCATGGCGGTGGCTGTCGTCCTCCACCACCAGCTGCTCCGGGGCGAAGGCCTGCTGCAGGGCCGCACGGATGCGCTCGACGCGCTCGGCGTTGCTCATGGCAGCACCTTGCGGAACGGCCGCACCTGGACCCGCTCGTACACCCCGGCCGCCACGTACGGGTCGGCATCGGCCCAGGCGCGGGCCTGTTCCAGCGACTCGAATGCGGCGATCACTACGCTGCCGCTGAAGCCGGCCGGGCCGGGATCTTCGCTGTCGATGGCCGGGCATGGGCCAGCCAGCAGCAGACGCCCTTCGTCCTGCAGGGCCTGCAGCCGCGCCAGATGGGCCGGCCGCGCCGACTGGCGGGCAGGCAGTACGGCCGCGCCGTCATAGCCTTCAATCACATACCACACAGGAAACTCCCGAGACTCATATAAACAAACGGGACGATTCTAGCCCGGCTCGCTGGACACTGCCGGTGCAAAGCCGTACTCTTGTGTCCATTGCACGTGGCTGGATGCAGCGGCCCGTCGACCCCCGGCTCTCCCGGCCCCGTGTCGACCGACCCACTGCCCCACACCAGCGCACGTAGACGACCTCCCCGTAGTTCTGTCGCTGCCCATCGCGGCGCGCCTTGCTGTTTGAAGTGTGGAATCGCGCCGACAGCGGCGTGCCTTGGCCTGCCACCCTGCCACCTGGTTCTCCAGTGGCCGGCACGGTGCGGCGACCGGTCCGTTGCAATACTGACGTCAATTTGATGACTTCCGAACTCGCGCTCGACGCGAACCCGCAAATCCGGCCGACCGCCCCACAGCAGCAGGAAATGCCGCTGGCCGTGGTGCATGGGCAACCGGTCCTGCAGATTCCGCAGGACCTGTACATCCCGCCGGACGCGCTGGAAGTGATCCTGGACGCCTTCGAGGGTCCGCTGGACCTGCTGCTGTACCTGATCCGCCGGCAGAACCTGGACATCCTCGACATCCCGGTGGCCGAGATCACCCGCCAGTACGTCGAGTACATCAACGTCATGCAGGAGCTGCGCTTCGAACTGGCGGCCGAGTACCTGGTGATGGCGGCGATCCTGGCCGAAGTGAAGTCGCGGATGCTGCTGCCGCGGCCGCCCAGCGTGGAAGGCGACGAAGCCGACCCGCGTGCGGAACTGGTGCGCCGACTGCAGGAGTACGAACGTTTCAAGCAGGCCGCCGAGGACATCGACGCCCTGCCCCGGCAGGATCGCGACACCAGCCTGGCGCATGCCTTCGTTCCCGACCGCGCGGCCGTCAAGCTGCCGCCGCCGGTGGACCTGAAGGAAATGCTGATGGCGCTGCACGACGTGCTCAAGCGCGCCGAGCTGTTCACCGGCCATGCGATCAAGCGCGAGGCGCTGAGCGTGCGGCAACGGATGGGCGACGTGCTGGGTCGTCTTGAAGATGGCCGGTTCTACCGGTTTGAATCGCTGTTCACTGCCGAAGAAGGCAAGCTGGGGGTGCTGGTGACCTTCCTGGCCCTGCTGGAACTGGCCAAGGAGCAGCTGCTGGACATTGTCCAGGAAGCTCCGCTGGCGCCGATCTACGTCAAGTCCCTGGCCGCCGGCAATACCAACGAACCGCTGCAGTTCAACAGCGAGTTCGACGACAACGACGCCGCCAACGAATCCGACTGAGCACCCGACCCACGCATGGATCAACCGCTGATCAACCGTATTGTCGAAGGCGCGCTGCTGGCATCCAGCCAGCCGCTGACGCTGGCGCAGTTGCAGGGCCTGTTCCCCGAAGAGGAACCGGCGCCCCCGGGCAGCATCGAGCGCGCGCTGGAACTGCTGCGCGAGGGCTGCAGCGGGCGTGGCGTGGAGCTGGTCGAGGTCGCCTCGGGCTTCCGCTTCCAGATCACCAACGAGGTCCACGGCTACATCACCCGGCTGTGGACCGAACGCAAGACCCGTTACACCCGCGCCACCCTGGAAACGCTGGCGCTGATCGCCTATCGCCAGCCGATCACCCGCGGCGAGATCGAGCAGGTGCGCGGCGTGGCGGTCAGCAGCAACATCATCCAGGCACTGGAAGAACGCGAATGGATCCGCGTGATCGGACACCGCGACGTCCCCGGACGGCCGGCGCTGTTCGGCACCACCAAGGGCTTCCTGGACTACTTCGGGCTCAAGCGCCTGGATGAACTGCCGCCGCTGTCCGAACTGCGCGACCTGGGCGAGCTGGAACCGCAGCTGCCGCTGGACAGCGACGGCCAGCCGGCCGCTCGCCTGGCCGCCGGCGCCGCCAGCCCGGACCCCGACGGGGACAGCGACGCCGCCAATGACGACGGCATCCCGTCGCCGGCCACGGGTGAGGACACGGTGGAACCGGACGCCGACCAGCACGCCGACGAGGCCCCACCCCCGGCATCCGATCCGGCACAGGACCTCGACCCGGCCGCCGCCCGGGTTGCCGCGCGCGCTGCGCTGGCTGCCGCCCGACTGGCGGATCGGCCCGCAGATCAGGACAATAGCGAGGCGTCCGCCGATGCGGAAGCCGGTACCACCTCATCCCATGCGCCGTTGCCGCTCCGCGACGACGACGCTGATACGACCGCCAGCGATGGCGAACCCGTTACCGCGCCGGGAGAGCGCGCGGCGCACCAGAACGAAACCGAAGACAACGCCGTCGCGACGACGACCGTGGCTGTTGACGAAGCCGATCCCGAACCAGAGGCCGACGAAACCGTCGCCGGCCGGAGCCAAGTAAATGAGTGACACCCCCCGCAAGCTGTCGTTGAACAAGCTTTCGCTCAAGCGCGAATCCGACACCGATCAGCCCAAGCTCGAAGAGCGCCTGCACAAGGTGCTGGCGCAGGCCGGTCTCGGTTCTCGCCGCGCGCTGGAACAGCGCATTGCCGATGGCCTGGTCAAGGTCAACGGCGAAGTCGCCCAGACCGGTCAGTCGATCAAGAGCGGCGACAAGGTCGAACTGGATGGCCGTGGCTTCGTCGCCACCGCGCTGACCGAGACCTCGCGCGTGCTGGCGTACAACAAGCCGGAAGGCGAAGTGACCACCCGCGAAGACCCCGAAGGTCGTCCCACCGTGTTCGAAGCGCTGCCGGCCCTGAAGGGCGCGCGCTGGATCGCGATCGGTCGCCTGGACATCAACACCACCGGCCTGCTGCTGGCGACCACCGATGGTGAGCTCGCCAACGCGATGATGCACCCCTCCTACGAGGTGGAGCGCGAGTACGTCGTGCGCGTGCGTGCACCGGAAGGCGAGGAAAAGGTGCCTGACAGCATCGTCGACCGCCTCGCCCGCGGCGTGGCGCTGGAAGACGGCCCAGCCAAGTTCGACGAGATCGAACGCATCGGCGGCACCGACTCGCACGACTGGTTCCGCGTGGTCGTCAAGGAAGGCCGCAACCGCGAAGTGCGCCGCCTGTGGGAGTCGCAGGGCTGCCAGGTCAGCCGCCTCAAGCGCACCCGGTACGGCAAGGTCAGCCTGCCGCGCGAACTGCTGCGCGGCCAGTCGGTTGAACTGCCGGCCAAGCAGGTCGAAGCGCTGCGCGCCGAACTGAAGCTGGAAGAAGGCGCGCCGTCGGCGCTGACCCTGCAGCCGGTGATCGGCCAGCGCCGCGCCGCCAAGACCACCGTGCGCGTGTCGCGCGAAGGTGGCCGCGGCAACGCCTACGTCAACGGCCACAACCAGGCCGATGAAGGCCGCGAGCTGCGTCGTTTCGACAACGTGCGCGAAGAGCGCGGCCGGGGTCGCGGCGGCAAGGGCGGCGGCTTCAAGGGCGGCCTCACGGTCAGCGGCGAAGCGGCAGCCAAGCAGTCGCAGCGTCCGTTCAAGCAGCGTCCGGACAAGGGCAACCGCGCCCTGCCGGAAGGCAACCCGGCTGCATTCCGCAGCTGGTACGTGCCGGACGGTGTCAGCACCGGTCCGAGCAACCATCGCAATGCCGGTCCGGGCGCTGCCCGTGGTCCGGGGGCGCGCGGCCCGGGTGCCGGCGCAGGTGCCGGTGGCCAGGGGCGTCCCTACGGCAAGCCGAAGGGTCCGGGCGGCGCAGGCGGCCAAGGGCGCGGCGGCTTCGGCGGTGAAGGCCGTGGCGAAGGCCGTGGCGGATACGGCGGTGAAGGCCGTGGCGGCTTCGGCGGCCAGGGCCGTCCGGCCGGCGGCGGCAACCGCGGTGGTCAGGGCGGTCAGGGCGCGTCGCGCCACCCGTACGGCCATCCGGGCAATGCGCCCAGCTTCCCGTCCGACCACGCCAATCCGGGCGCCAGCCCGTACGGCAGCGCACGTCCGGCCGGCAATCGCGGTCCGGGTGGTCCGGGTGGCAACCGTGGTCCGGGCGGTCCCGGCGCACGTGGTCCCGGCGGTCCCGGCGGCAATCGCGGTCCGGGCGGCAACCGTGGCCCGGGTGGCCCCGGCGGTCGTGGCCCCGGCGGCCCGGGCGGTCGTCCGGGCGGCGCACGCCCCGGCGGCAGCCGCGGTCCCGGCGGCGGTGGTCACCGTGGTGGCGGCCCGCGCGGCGGCTGATCGCTGAACCGCAGAACACAAAAAACCCCGGCGTGAGCCGGGGTTTTTCGTTTGGCAGGTCGCTCCCGGGCTGCTGTCAGCGCCGCTCGATGGTGAAACGGCCCACACCCACGCCCAGATCCCAGCCCTTGCCCGTGCCGGCCAGCGCCAGCGAGACGTCGCCCTTGGTCATCACCTGCGCATTTCCGGATTTCTCCGCGCCAGCATGCGCTTCAACCGACGCGTAGGAGCCGAGCAGATCGTTGACCGCGTACGCGCCGGAGAACTTGCCCTTGCCATCCACGATCCTGGACTTGCCCACCGTCAGCCCACCGCCCTTGGCGGTGATCTTGACCGGGATGCGCGCGCCGTTGTCGCAGGTGATGGTGCCGGTGCCCGACGCGGTCTTGTACAGCACAGACCAGCCCGCCAGGTTGTAGTGCAGCTTGCAGTCGATGTTGCCGGCGGCCTGTGCGGCGGGAACCGCGCCCAGGCTTGCCAGTGCAGTCAGTGCCAGGGAAAGCGTCTTCATTGCAGTGCACTCATGCGGAAAGGAACGGCCCAGAATCTAGCAGCGCGCGCATCGCGCCAGCATGTGGCCGCCTACGCGCATGCGGCCACCGTTCAGTAGCGCCGGCCGCTGGCCGGCTGCATCGGTTCGGCATGGCGTACGCGGCGCCGGCCAGCGGCCGGCATTACGCGCGGGTGTGGAGGTCAAAGCTGTCCGCGTCCAGCATCGCCGGAAAACGCGCGCGGTGCGCGGCCAGCGCCGCCGCCGAGATGGTGGTGGTGACTACCTGCTCGCGTTCGCGGATCTCCACCTGCGGCTGGCCGAGGCAATCGATCACCGCGCTGTCGCCGGCGTAGTGCAGGTCGTTGCCGTCGATGCCGACCCGGTTGACCGCGGCCACGTAGCACAGGTTCTCGATCGCACGGGCACGCAGCAGTGTGCGCCACGGGTAGGCACGCGCGGAGGGCCAGTTGGCGACGAAGATCTGCAGGTCGAAATCCAGGTCGTTGGCACGCTCCACGTTGTAGCGGTTGCGGCAGAACACCGGGAAGCGCAGGTCGTAGCAGACCTGCGGATTGATCCGCCAGCCCTTCCAGTCCACGCTCAGACGCGCGTTGCCGGCGGCATAGCGCAGGTGCTCGCCGCCGTAACGGAACAAATGACGCTTGTCGTAGTACTGCAGGTCACCATCCGGCGTGGCCCACAGCAATCGATTGAACACGCCCTCCCCCACCCGCAGCTGCACGCTGCCGGTGACCGCCGCGCCCAGCCGCGCCGCCTGCTCGCGAAGCCAGGCCACGGTCGGGCCGTCCATGTTCTCGGCCTTGTCGATGGCGTCGTTGGAGAAACCACTGGTGAAGGTCTCCGGCAGGATCACCAGATCACTCTGCCCGGCCAGCGGTGCCAGCAGCGCACCGTAGTGCGCCCGGTTGCCGGCCGGATCATGCCAGCGGGTGTCGCCTTGGACGAGGCTGACGCGCAGATCGGGGCGTTCGGCGGCGGTCATCACAGCACCTGCAGACGTGCGATCGCCGCGTCCAGCGTGGCGTCGTTCTTGGCAAAGCACAGCCGCACCAGGCGCTGGCCTCGCGGCGCGGTCTCGTAGAACGGCGACAGCGGAATGGCGGCCACGCCCTTCTCGATGGTCAGCCACTTCACGAACTCGTGGTCAGGCAGATCGCTGATTGCCGAATAGTCGACCAGCTGGAAGTAACCGCCCGGCACCGGCAGCGGGGTCAGGCGGGTGGTCAGCAGCTGTTCGCGGAAGCGGTCGCGCTTGGCCTGGTAGAACGCGCCCAGTTCCAGGTGGTGTTCGGGCTCGTCACGGATCATCGCAGCGAAGCCGTACTGCGCCGGGCCGAAGCTGGTGAACGTGTTGTACTGGTGGACCTTGCGGAACTCGGCGCTCATCGCCGGCGGGGCGATGGCGTAGCCGATCTTCCAGCCGGTGCAGTGATAGGTCTTGCCGAAGCTGGAAATCACGAACGCGCGCTCGCGCAGCTCGGGGTAGCGCAGCGCCGATTCATGGCGGCGGCCGTCGTAGATGATGTGTTCGTACACCTCATCGGAGATCAGGTAGATGCCGGTGCCGCGCAGGACGTCGGCCAGCGCCTGCATGTCCCCGGCAGTCAGCATCGCACCGGATGGATTGTGCGGGGTATTGACCATCAGCAGGCGGGTCCGCGGGGTGATCGCCGCACGCACGCGATCCCAGTCCACCGCGAAGCTCTGCGGGTCCAGCGGCACGTGTACGGCCACCGCGCCGGCCAGCGCGATGGCCGGCTCGTAGCAGTCGTACGCCGGGTCCAGCACGATCACTTCCTCACCCGGGCGCACCACGGCGTGGATGGCGTTGAAGATCGCTTCGGTGGCGCCACTGGTCACGGTGATCTCGGTATCCGCATCGACCTGCGCGCCGTACAGCTCCAGCGACTTCTGCGCGATGGCCTGGCGCAGCGGTGCCACGCCGGTCATCGGCGGATACTGGTTCAGCCCGCCGTGCATGGCCTTGACCGTTTCATCGATCAGGCGCTGCGGCGCGGAGAAGTCCGGAAACCCCTGCCCAAGGTTCACGGCACCGTGCTCGGCGGCCAGCTGGGACATCACGGTGAAGATGGTGGTGCCCACCTTGGGCAGCTTGGTCTGGGGTTGCATCGGCAAAGAATGAAGAGGAAAGGGGGAAAGGCCAGTGTACGCAAAACGTCCGCGGCCATGACGGCCCGCCCTCCCTCCACCCTGCCACCTCACCCCCGCTACAATGGCGGCCCTTTCCCGGTGTGAAGCCTGAGCCCCTTGAACGCTCCTCCGTTGCTGGCCGCGCAAGGCCTCGGCTTCAGTCGCAACGATGAACCGGTCTTCGGGCCGCTCGACTTTCATATCGATGCCGGTGAAGCCCTGCTGGTGCAGGGCGACAACGGCGCCGGCAAGACCACCCTGCTGCGGGTACTGGCCGGGCTGCTGCGCGCCGACAGCGGCCAGGTGCAGATCGATGGCCGCGTGGCCGGTCACAAGGAACGGTCGCAGTATGTGGCGTACCTCAGCCACCTGCCCGCACTCAAGCCGGACCTGGACACGCTGGAGAACCTGCATTTCCTGTGCGGCCTGCATGGCCGCCGCGCGCGCCAGATGCCCGGCAATGCGCTGGCCATCGTCGGCCTTGCCGGCTATGAGGACACCCTGGTCCGCCAGCTCTCGGCCGGCCAGAAGCGTCGCCTGGCACTGGCCCGGATCTGGCTGTCGCCGGCCCCGCTGTGGCTGCTCGACGAGCCCTACGCCAATCTCGACCTGGACGGCATCAACCTGGTGAACCGCATGATTTCCGCGCATCTGCGCAGTGGTGGGGCCGCCCTGGTCACCACCCACGGCGCGTACGCCGCCCCGCCCGTGCGCACCCGCCTGATCGACCTGACGCCCGCCGGGCACCCCCCGGTCGCCATCGGCGGTGCCGCATGATCGCGCCGGGCACCGAACCGGGCCTGTGGCAGACCGCCTGTGCCCTTGTCACGCGCGACCTGCGCCTGCTCTGGCGCCGCCGTGGCGACGCGCTGCAACCGCTGCTGTTCGCGCTGCTGGTGGTGGTGCTGTTCGCGCTGGCACTCGGCCGCGAGTCATCGCTGATGGGTCAGGTCGGTGCGGCGGTGCTGTGGCTGGCGGTGCTGCTGGCCGGCCAGCTGGCGCTGGATTCGCTGTTCCGCAGCGATGCCGAGGACGGTTCGCTGGAGCAATGGCTGCTGGCACCGGTCCCGCTGGCCTGGCTGGTGCTGGTACGGGTGCTGCTGCACTGGGCCACCACCGCGCTGCCGCTGATCGCCATCACGCCGCTGCTGGCCGAAATGCTGCACGTGCCACATGACCAACTACCGATCCTGCTGGCATCGTTGCTGCTGGGAACGCCGGTGCTGAGTCTGATCGGTGGCGTGGTCGCCGCGCTGACGGTGAGCATCCGGCGCTCTGGTATTCTCGTGGCGTTGCTGGCCCTGCCGTTGTACGTACCGGTGCTGGTGTTCGGTGCCGGCAGTGTCGGCGCTGCGGCACGCGGGCAGGATCCGGTCGGTGCGCTGCTGCTGCTGGCCGCCGGGCTGGTGGTGGCACTGGTGCTGGCGCCGCTGGCGACGGCTGCCGCCATCCGGATCTCGCTGAGTTGAGCTGCTGTTCCCGTGCCACCGTTCCAGTGTCATCGTTTAACGAGCCACTCCACGTCCGTTGGATCGTCGCCCTTCGTTGGATAGCCACTGCCGCATGCACCCGATAGTCCGCTGGTTCCATCAACTCGGTTCACCGCCCACCTTCGACCGCTTCGCCACGCGGTGGTCGCGCATCTTCTATGTCGCCGCGGTGCCGGTGCTGCTGCTCGGCATGTGGCAGGGCCTGTTCGTGGTACCTGCCGAGCAGACCCAGAACGATGCCTTCCGGATCATCTACATCCACGTGCCCAGCGCGTGGATGAGCCTGTTCGTGTTCGCCCTGATGGCCTTCTACGCGGTCATCGCCCTGGTGTGGCGGATCAAGATCTGCGAAATCCTGGCAATGGCCTGCGCGCCGATGGGCGCCGGCTTCACCCTGATCACCCTGCTCACCGGCAGCATCTGGGGCAAAGGCACCTGGGGTGGCTGGTGGGACTGGGACCCACGCCTCACCAGCGAACTGATCCTGCTGTTCCTGTACCTGGGCGTGATCGGTCTCTACCACGCCATCGACGACCGACGCAGCGCCGCACGCGCGGCCGGGCTGCTGGCCATTGTCGGCGTCGGCCTGCTGCCGGTGATCCGCTATTCGGTCGACTGGTTCGGCGGCCTGCACCAGCGCCAGTCGATCAACGTGTTCGGCACCAACGCAGTGCGCCCGGAGCTGATCGCCCCGCTGTGGTGGATGGTGGTGGCCACCAAACTCTGGTTCGTCGGTTCGCTGCTGGCCAAAGCGCGCGCCGACAACCTCGCGCGCGAGGCCGGCAAGGCCTGGGTCGGCGAGCGCTTCGGCGACACCGCGCCGGCCACATCCGAGGAGCTGCCGCGATGACGCACGTCCCCTTCATCATCGCCGCCTACGCGGTGTTCGTGCTGGTGCTGGGAAGCGACGCGCTCGGCTCCTGGCTGCGTCTGCGCGTGGCCCGGCGGCAGGCACTGCGACGCCAGCAGCGGTTGCAGGCGCGCACCAAGGCGCTTCCCGACACGCCGCTGGCCACGGAGCTCACCCGATGACCCCGTCGCAGCGTCGTCGCATGGTCTGGGTGCTGCTGCTGCTGCTCGCCTCGGGGCTGGCAACCACGCTGGTGGCCTTCGCGCTGCAGCGGAACATCGCCTATCTCTATACGCCGTCGGAAGTGCTGCGCGGCGATGTGGATGCGCAGTCGCGCTTCCGGCTTGGCGGCATGGTGGTCAAGGGATCGTTCGAGCGCGCATCCGGTTCGCTCGATGCCCATTTCGTGGTGACCGACGGTGATGCCGTGCTGCCGGTGACCACTTCGCGCATCCTGCCGGACATGTTCCGCGAAGGGACCGCCGTGGTGGCCAGCGGCCGCCTGCAGGACGGCCGCTTCATTGCCGATGAAGTGCTGGCCAAGCACGACGAGAACTACATCCCCAAGGAAGTGGCCGACAAAATGGGCCAGGCGCATACCAGGCACGACGTGACCATGCCCGCTGCGGAGACCCGCTGAGTGCTGCCCGAACTGGGGCAGGTTCTGCTGGTGAGCGCCCTGCTGATGGCCCTGCTGCAGGCCGTGCTGCCGCTGTGGGGCGCCCAGCGCGGCCAGCAGGCCTGGATGGCGGTGGCGCGGCCGGCGGCCTTTGCCCAGCTGGCCCTGCTGCTGGGCGCGTTCGCCGTGCTGACCGTGGCCTTCGTGGTGCAGGACTTCTCGGTGCGGTACGTCGCCGAGAACTCCAACTCGCTGCTGCCGATGGCGTACCGTTACTCGGCGGTATGGGGTGCGCATGAAGGCTCCCTGCTGCTGTGGGCGCTGGTGTTGGCGCTGTGGAGCGGCGCGGTGGCGCTGTGGTCCAGACGGCTGCCGCCGGACGTGCGCGCACGCGTGCTTGGCGTGCTCGGCATCATCAGCATCGGCTTCCTGGCGTTCCTGATCTTCACCTCCAATCCATTCGCGCGGCTGCTGCCGGCGCCGCTGGAAGGCCGCGACCTGAATCCGCTGCTGCAGGACCCCGGGCTGATCATCCATCCGCCGATGCTGTACCTGGGCTATGTCGGTTTCGCCGTGCCGTTCGCCTTCTCCATCGCTGCCCTGCTGGAAGGCCGCGTGGATGCACGCTGGCTGCGCTGGACCCGGCCGTGGACCAACGTGGCGTGGGGCTTTCTGACCCTCGGCATCGCGCTGGGCAGCTGGTGGGCGTACTACGAACTCGGCTGGGGCGGCTGGTGGTTCTGGGACCCGGTGGAGAACGCCAGTTTCCTGCCGTGGCTGGCCGGTGCCGCGCTGATCCACTCGCAGGCGGTCACCGAGAAGCGCGGCAGCTTCGCCAGCTGGACACTGCTGCTGGCCATCGCCGCATTCGCGCTGTCGCTGCTGGGCACCTTCCTGGTGCGCTCGGGCGTACTCACCAGCGTGCATTCGTTCGCCGCCGATCCCTCGCGCGGCACCTTCATCCTGGTGTTCCTGGCCCTGGTCGTCGGTGGCGCGCTGCTGCTGTACGCGCTGCGCGCCGGTGCGCTGGGCAACGATGATCCCCGGCGCGGGTTCATGCCGACCTCGCGCGAGACCCTGCTGCTGGCCAACAACCTGCTGCTGGCCGCCGCCTGCGGCATGGTCCTGCTCGGCACCCTGTACCCGCTGCTGGCCGATGCGCTCGGGCTGGGCAAAGTCTCGGTCGGCCCGCCGTATTTCGGCACCCTGTTCGTGGTGCTGATGGCGCCCCTGGTGGCGCTGCTGCCGCTCGGGCCGCTGGTGAACTGGCAGCGCGACCAGGCCTCGCGCGCGCTGGCCATGCTTGCGCCGTGGGCCGCGCTGTCGCTGCTGCTGGGCGTCATTGCCTACTTCATGGCGCCGCAGGGCGCACTCAAGACCGCCGCCGGCGTTGCCGCTGCGGCCTGGGTGGCGCTGGGCACCGCGCGCTTCGTGTGGACCCGCCTGCGTGGCAACGGTCGTTTCAACGCCGAGATGGTCGGCATGCTGCTGGCCCACGGCGGCGTGGCGGTGTTCCTGGCCGGCGCGCTGCTGGTGGAGGCGCTCAACGTGCAGCGCGAAGTCGCCCTCGCTCCGGGCCAGGCAGTGCAGGTGGGCGCCTACGAACTTCGCTTCGAAGGCGTGGACCACCAGCAGGGCCCGAACTACAGCGCCGACCGCGGCCACGTCCGCGTGCTGCGCCACGGCCGCGAGCTGGCCCTGCTGCATCCGGAGAAACGCGCCTATGCCAGCGGCGGCCAGGTCATGACCGAAGCCGGCATCCACGCCCGCATCAGCGGCGATGTGTACGTGGCGCTGGGCGAGCCGCTGGGCAACAATGCGTGGGCCGTGCGCGTGCACATCAAACCGTTCGTCCGCTGGATCTGGCTGGGCGCGCTGTTGATGGCCCTGGGTGGCTTCGTCACCGCCGCCGACCGCCGTTTCCGTCGCCCGTAGGAGTTCCCATGTCCGATCCCCGCCCCACCCCGTCCCGCCCGCTGCCACCGGTTGCGATCGTGATCGGCGTGCTGTTCTTCTTCGGGCTGCTGGGTCTGATGGTGTATGGCGTGATGAAGTCCGGCGCGCCCGACCGCGATGTGCTGCCGTCCGCGCTGATCGGCAAGCCCGCCCCTGCTTTCCAGCTGCCGGTCCTGCACGATCCCACCATCACCGTGAGCAGCGCCGAGCTGCGCGGCGCGCCCTACGTGCTCAACGTATGGGGCAGCTGGTGCGCGGCCTGCCGTGAAGAACACCCGGTCCTGACCCGCTTCGCCGAAACCAAACGCGTGCGCGTGATCGGCTACAACTGGAAGGACGAACCGGCCGACGCGCTGCGCTGGCTGGAGCAGCTCGGCAACCCGTTCGTGCTGGTCCTGAGCGACGTCGAGGGCCGCACGGCCATCGACTGGGGCGTCACCGCCGCGCCGGAAACCTTCCTGGTCGACGCCAGCGGCGTGGTGCGCTGGAAGTACAGCGGCGCGCTGAGCCAGCGGGTGATCGATACCCAGCTGATTCCCGAACTGGACAAGGTGGAACGCGCCAATGCCGATGCCCAGCATCATCTGCCGGCCGCACCGTAACCCGCGCGCGCGGGCACGCGCCGCGCTGCTCGCGCTGCTCGCGCTGGCGCTGCTGGCGCTGCTGGCGCCGCTGGCGGCGCTGGCGCAGGCCGTGTCCGACCCCACCCCGCTGCAGTACCGCAACGCCGCCGAGGAAACGCGCTTCCATGCGCTCACCGCCGAACTGCGTTGCGTGCAGTGCCAGAACCAGTCACTGGCCGATTCGGATGCGCAGATCGCCCACGACCTGCGCCGGGAAGTGCTGGCGCTGATGCAGCAGGGCCGCGACGATGCCCAGATCAAACAGTTCCTGGTCGAGCGCTACGGCAGCTTCGTGCTGTACCGGCCGCCGATGGATGCGCGCAACGCACTGCTGTGGTTCGGCCCGCCGCTCGCGCTCCTGGCCGGTGCCGGCGTGCTGGTGTGGGTGGTGCGCCGGCGCGGCCGCCGCATCCAGCCTATCGAACAACGCGAGGATCACTGGTGAGCGAGTGGCTGATGGTGCTGGCCGGGCTGGTCGCGGCGGTCATGGCGATGGTGGTGTTGTGGCCGCTGCGCCGCACCGGCCGCGGGCCCTTTCTCGGTGGGGCGCTGGCAATGGGCATCGCCGGCGCGTCGCTGTATCTGCTGGTAGGCACACCGCAGGCGGCCGAGGAAGCGCAACGCACCGCCCCGGCGACGCTGCGCGACGGTGTGCAGGACCTGGAGCAGGCGCTGGCGCGTGACCCGCAACGCGCCGACGGCTGGGCACTGCTGGGACGTTCGCAGTTGGCGCTCGGCAACCTCGAGGCCGCCAACCGCGCCTATGCACGCGCCATCGCGCTCGCACCGGATGAGCCGGTGGTCCTGGTCGAAGCGGCGCAGGCACGCGCCCAGGCCGACCCGGACAAACGCTTCGACGATACCGCACTGACGTGGCTGCGCCACGCCGCCCAGCTCGCGCCCGAGAGCGAACGCGCCGGCTGGCTGATCGGCATCGCACAGCGCCAGCGCGGCCAGGATGCCGACGCTGCCGCCACCTGGGAAGCGCTGCTGCCGCGCCTGGACCCGGGCGCGGCCACTGCGTTGCGCGAGCAGATCGCCATCGCCCGGGCCAGCGCCGGGCTGCCGGCCGGCCCCGCCGGCTCCGCCGACGCCAGCGCCGCGCGCCCCGGCCTGACCATCAAGGTCATGCTCGACCCGCAGTTCGCCGCGCGTGCACGCCTGCACGGCGATACCAGCGTGTTCGTCATCGCCCGGGTACCGGGCGGCCCGCCAATGCCGGTGGCCGTGGAAAAACACCGCGCCGATGCACTGCCGCTGGTGGTCACGCTGGACGATGCCGACAGCCCGATGCCGACCCAGGCGTTGTCGGCGCTCGACGAGGTGGAGGTGTTCGCCCGGCTGTCCGCGTCCGGCAACGCCACCCGCCAGGAGGGCGACCTCGACTCGGCGGTGGTGCGCGTGAGCCTGCCCCATGCCGCCCCGGTGCAGCTGGTGCTGGGCTCGCCCTGAGCGGGCGATCACCGCGATACAGCGTGCCGCCAGCGGCACCGTGCACCGATTCGGGCGAGCTAGAATGCCCGCATGACTGAATTCATCCCACCGGGCACGCGCTACCACGCCTTGCCCTCGCCGTTCGCGTTCAAGCGCGGCGGCCAGTTGCATGGCGCCCATGTCGCCTATGAAACCTGGGGCACGCTGGATGCGCAGGCCGGCAATGCGATTCTGCTGGTGACCGGCCTGTCGCCGGACGCACATGCCGCCGCCAATGCGGGCAATCCGGCTGCCGGCTGGTGGGAGCCGATGCTCGGGCCGGGCAAGCCGATCGATACCAACCGCTGGTTCGTGGTGTGCGTCAACTCGCTGGGCAGCTGCAAGGGCTCCACGGGACCGGCCAGCATCGACCCGGCCACCGGGCAGCCGTATCGCCTGCACTTCCCGGAGCTGTCGATCGAGGACGGCGCGAACGCGGCCATCGATCTTGTGCGCGCGCTCGGCATCGACCAGCTCGCCTGCGTGATCGGCAATTCGATGGGCGGCATGACCGCGCTGGCCGTGCTGCTGCTTGCGCCCGGCATCGCACGCAGCCACATCAACATCTCCGGCAGCGCGCAGGCGCTGCCGTTCTCCATTGCCATCCGCTCGCTGCAGCGCGAAGCGATCCGCCTCGATCCGCGCTGGGATGCCGGCCAGTACAGCGAAGACAGCTATCCCGAATCGGGCATGCGCATGGCGCGCAAGCTCGGCGTCATCACCTACCGTTCGGCGCTGGAATGGGACGGCCGTTTCGGTCGCGTGCGGCTGGATTCGGACCAGACCGACGACGATCCGTTCGGCCTGGAGTTCCAGGTCGAAAGCTATCTCGAGGGCCACGCGCGTCGCTTCGTGCGCTTCTTCGACCCCAACTGCTACCTGTACCTGAGCCGCTCGATGGACTGGTTCGACCTGGCCGAGTACGCCGACGGCGACGTGCTGGCTGGCCTGGCCCGGATCCGGGTGGACAAGGCCCTGGCGATCGGCGCCAACACCGACATCCTGTTCCCGGTGCAGCAGCAGCAGCAGATCGCCGACGGCCTGCGTGCCGGGGGCGCCGATGCGCAGTTCATCGGGCTGGATTCGCCACAGGGGCACGACGCCTTCCTGGTCGATTTCGCACGCTTCGGCCCGGCCGTGGGCGACTTCCTCGGCACGCTGTGACGCACCTGCGACGCTACCTCGCCCTCACTGCGGCCGGCGCCCTGATCGCCATGACAGTCACCGGCGCGCTGCCGCTGTGGGCCGCAGCCTGGTACGCGCTGACCAGCGCGGTGGCATTTACGCTGTATGGCGTGGACAAGCGCGCCGCGCAACGCGGCACCTGGCGCACGCCCGAACGCACCCTGCAACTGCTGGCCTTCGCCGGAGGCTGGCCGGGTGCCCTGCTCGGCCAGTCCGTGTTCCGCCACAAGCACCGCAAGACCGCCTTCCAAGGGATCTTCGTGCTATGCGCCGTGGCCAACGTCGCCTCGCTGGCCGCCCTGCTCAGATAGTACCGGCCGCAGGCGGGTACCACGACCAACGGCAACGGTGGATCTGCTAGCCTGCCCGTGCACCCGGCAACTCGGACCGGGCCAGCACTGCCGTTCAAGGAGGAATGCCATGCATCCGTGTTCGATCTCTCTGTCCCCCCTGAAGAAGGTCGTCTCCACGGCCCTGCTGCTGTCGGCACCGCTGCTTGCCGGCGCTGCGTCCCCGGGCACCTTCTTCGATGCCGTCGAACAATACGGCGCGGACAATTTTGCTGGCTGTACCCGGACGTTGGACACGCTGTACAACAGCGGCGGCGCGTTCCCCGCCGGTGGCGAACTGCTGCTGGTCGAATGCGCGGCAGCCTCCGGCGATCGCGCTGCCGCGCTGGCCTATATCGACGCCCTGCTGCCCACCGGCCGTCTGCCGCTGGACGACCTGCGCACCAAAACGCGGCCTGGCCTGGACGCCCTGCGCGCCGATCCGGTCTGGCCATCGGTGCTGCAACGCATCGCCGCCGAAGAACACAGACACGCCGCACAACGCGATGATCCCCTGCGCGACGCGCTGCTGCAGCGCGAGGCGAAGGACCAGGCCGCCCAGCACGCCGCGGTCGCGGCCGGCGGCGGCAGCGCCTGGGCGCAGACCACGCCGGTAAGCGTGGAAAACGCCACCTGGCTGAAAGCAACGGTTGCCGAGAAGGGCTGGCCGGAGCGCTCGCGGGTAGGCGCCGATGGCGCCAAGGCCGCCTGGGTGATCGTGCAGCACGCCGATCATGACCCGGCCTTCCAGGCCGAGATGCTGCCACTGATCGAGAACGCCGCAAGGCGCGGTGAAGCCGACCTCGCCGACTACGCCCTGCTCACCGATCGCGTGCTGCTCGCCCAAGGCAAACCGCAGCGCTACGGCAGCCAGTTCAAGGAGAACGCCGACGGCATCTTCGAGCTCCAGCCCACTGCCGATATGGACGGGCTGGACGCACGCCGCCGCGAGGTGGGACTGCAGCCGCTGGCCGCCTACAAAGCCGTACTGGCAGAGATGTACGGCAAGCAGGTTCGCTAGCGCCGGCCGGAACGCCACCGCAGTCCGTCAGGCGACCTGGATGACCACCTTGCCCAATGGCTCCTGCTGAAGCCGGGCGAATGATGCGCACACGCCCTCAAGGCAGCGAACGCAGCCACGCCGCTGCTGCCTCGACGCCGCCCTGCTCACCCGATGCAGGCGTTTCCGGCCGTATGCCCTGCGGATACACATCCCCCTGGCGATCCACGAACATCGCGGTCGTCAACAGGAGTGCGCCGCCGTCGGGAAGTGGATAGGTTCGGTTGGAGGTTGCCCGCCCCGAGGTTGGCTCGCCGAAGAACCGGGTGTCAGGGCGGCCCCTGAATGCAACGGCGACCGCCTCACCAGAGCTGGCGGTCTTCGCGCCCACCAGCACGGCCACGCGACTGCGGGCCAGGTCGATGGTGCATGCCTTGGCGCCGCGAGAAGGCCAGCGGGTCACTGCACCGTCCCGGGTGCGGTTCGCGCCGATGTCGCCAGCGCCGAGCAGCGGACCCAACCCACTCAACATGGGCCACATATTGCCGCCGGTGTTCTGGCGAAGATCGACGATCCAGCCCTTGGACGACGTGGGCGCCAGAGTGGCGATCTTCTCGCAGAGTCCGGCGCTGAATGCGTCGCCGGCTGCGGCATCGGTTCCGCGCAGCCCCGGTACGAGCACGTAACCGATGTCCTGCATCTGCCGCGATTCAATAGCCGTCGATGCCACGGCGGTCGTGCGGGCCGTCGAGGCCTGACCCGGTACCTGCAGGAAACTGTGCCGGTCACCGAGCGCATTCAGCACCCGCTGCAGTCGGCCATACGCCTCCTGCGCAGGACGTTGCGTGAGGCCGGGGGCCCGCATCATCGCCTCCTGGGCTGACCAGTCCACATTGCCCGCGTTCAATGCGTTGGCGCGGATGATCGGAAGCGCATAGGCGATCATGTCGTACGCAGAAACACCTGCCGACACCGCAGGTTCCGACGTCAGCGTGAGTCGCTGGACGTTCACCCGCCCTGCCGCGTCAAGTGTGACGCCCAGCTTGAGGTGGGTCGCGTCCGACGGGATGTAGAGCTGCAGCTCCCTCGCCTGTGCTCCCTCACCGGCGCGGGCTGGGCTGGCCCCCGTGCTTGCGAACGCCAACCGTCCGTCCGGGCCGTCCGCACGCAGCCAGAGCGCAGCGATGCCGGTGCCCTCGGCGACCAGGAGCGAACCGGCCAGACGCACCTCCCGTCCCCGGAAGGCAGTGGCGTCCACTGACGTGATGGCACCGAAGAACGTGTCCTGCCCGACCGACTCGGCAGACACGGTGACCGCTCCCCCCTCGGGCGTCAGGATATCGCCCGCGCCGCTGGTCCGCGCGTGGGGGCCGATGTTGTTCCAGACGGACCGCGCGGTGGCGCCGCCGCTGAGGAGCATCAACACAAGGAACGCAGCCATGCGCACCATACTCAACATCCGTGTCTGAGTGGGATCGCGATGCTAGTTCACGTACGTCTCATTCAACAAGCGGGGGTGTGGCCGGGGAGACGCTCCCGCGCAACGTGAACGGGACCAACGGGGTAGCCAGGCCTCGTTTGCGCCGCAGGACGGCCAACCGGACCGGACCTTCACAGCTACCACGGCAGCACCAATGCAACTATGCATGACGCGACCTGCCTCCCCGGTAACCTATGCCCCACTTTCCTCGTCTTTTCGGCCGTTGGCTGCGCCTGCGTCGTCGCGTACGTTGGCGCTGGCGCGAACGCCAGGCGTCGGCCCCGGCCATCGAGGCCACCGAGGGCCCACTGCGTGCCGCGCTGTACAGCGTTGAACAGATGGAGGTGTATGGCCGCGCCCTCGCGCGCCAGCATCGCGTGAGGATGCGACCTGGCCCGGAGCGCCTGCTTGATCGACTGCAGGCCAACGAGCGTGTCCTGGAAGACGCCAACACGCTGCTCAGCAGCGTGGTGCGCGAACAGCGCCCGGTCACCCCGGCCGGGGAATGGCTACTCGACAACTACTACCTGATCGAAGAACAGATCCAGACCGCGCGGCGTCACCTGCCGCGCGGCTACAGCCGGCAATTGCCTTCACTGGCCTCGGGGCCATCGGCCGGGTTGCCGCGCGTGTATGAACTGTCGATGCAGGCCATCGCGCACGGCGATGGCCGCATCGACGCCGACACGCTGGGCCGTTTCATTGCCTCGTACCAGTCGCTCGCGCCCCTGAGCCTGGGCGAACTGTGGGCCGTTCCCATCATGCTGCGCCTGGCACTGCTGGAGAACCTGCGGCGCATGGCGGCGCGGGTGATGCGCGATGGCACTGACCGTCGCCTGGCGGCGCAATGGGCTGAGAGCCTCAATCGGGCGGCGTCCGACACGCCCACCGATGTGGTCCTGGTGGTGGCCGACATGGCACGGTCCGCGCCCCCCTTGACCGGCGCGTTCATCGCCGAGCTGACCCGCTCGCTGCTGGGGCGCGGTGGCGCATGGGCCATGCCCATCGCCTGGCTGGAACAGTGGGCAGGCGCAGCCGGTCAGCGCATCGACGAACTGGTCGCCGCCGAGGGGCAGCAGCAGGCGGCCGACCAGGTCTCCATCGGCAACAGCATCGGCAGCCTGCGCTTTCTCTCCACGATGGATTGGCGCATCTTTGTCGAAGACATGAGCGTGGTCGAGCAGCGGCTGCGGGAAGACCCGATGGCCGTCTATGCGCAGATGGATTTCGGCACCCGCGACGCCTACCGTCACGTGGTGGAGAAGATCGCCCGCGGCAGCCGCGTGGCGGAGGAGCGTGTTGCGACCATCGCGCTGGACCTGGCACGGGCGGCTGGACCGCCTGATGGGCCACGCACGCACGTGGGCTACTGGCTCGTCGGTGAAGGCCTGCACACCACCGCTGAGGCGGTGGCGCAGACAGCGCCGCGCCACCGCAAGGCACGGCCACTGGCGCATCGCGTGCCGCTTGCGCTGTACCTGCTGCCGATCACGCTGCTGGCGGTGCTGGCCACCGCGGGCCTGTTGGCCGCCGGCAGCGGCGCGGTGCCGGCCTGGCTGGCCGCGCTGCTCGGGCTGCTGGTGTTCAGCGAGCTGGGCATCGTCCTGGTGAACTGGACCGCGACGGTGCTGGTCACCCCCAGGCCGCTTCCGAAACTCGATTTCAGCGAGGGCATCCCTGCATCCTGCGCCACCGTGGTCGCGGTCCCGTCGATGCTGTCCAGCATCGACGGGATCGACGTTCTGAGCGAGGCACTGGAAGTCCGCTTCCTGGCCAACCGCGATCCTCACCTGCGCTTTGTCCTGCTGACGGACTTTCTCGACGCCGCAGCAGCCACCACATCGATGGACGACACCCTGCTTGCGCACGCCGTGGCGCGGATAGAGGAACTGAACCGCCGTTACGTGTCGGAACACGGTGATCGCTTCTACCTCCTGCACCGCCCCAGGCAATGGAACCCGGGCGAACGGGTATGGATGGGGCACGAGCGCAAGCGCGGCAAGCTGGCAGCGCTCAATGCCCTGCTCCGCCGCGGCAACGCGGCCGCATTCATGCGCATCGTCGGTGACACGGCTGCCCTGGTCGGCATCCGCTACGTGATCACGCTGGATGCGGACACGCAGCTTCCACGCGATGCTGCACGCGCATTCGTCGCCACGTTGGCGCACCCGCTCAACCGCCCGCGCTTCGATCCGACGCTGCAACGCGTGGTGGAGGGTTACGGCATCCTGCAGCCCAGCGTCGGCACCAGCCTGGGCAGGCGGCGCACCTCGCGTTTCGCCAGGATGTTCGGCAGCGAGCCCGGCATCGATCCGTACACGCGCATGGTTTCGGACGTCTACCAGGACCTGTTCGACGAAGGTTCGTTCGTGGGCAAGGGCATCTATGACGTCGAGGCCTTCGAGCATGCGCTCGAGGGCCGCCTGCCCGAGAACAGCATCCTCAGCCACGACCTGCTGGAAGGCTGCTATGCACGCGCAGGCCTGGTCAGCGACGTGCGCCTGTACGAAGACTATCCCGAGCGCTACGTTGCCGATGCCAAGCGCCGGGCGCGCTGGATCCGCGGCGACTGGCAGCTGTTGCCCTGGTTGTTGCCGTGGACACCGCGGCCGGCATCTGGATGGGAACGCAACCGGCTCAGTCTGCTGTCACGCGGCAAGCTGCTGGACAACCTGCGCCGGAGCCTGGTGCCGATCGCTGCCCTGGCCTTGCTGGTGGCCGGCTGGCTGTGTGCCGAACATCCGTCCATATGGACGGCGTGGGTGCTCGCGCTGTGGTTTGCGCCGCCATTGATCGGCATGCTGCGCGATGCGCTGAGCGTTCCTGAGGACACGCCGCTGGAAGCCCACTACATCAAGGTGGGGCGCGGAACGCTGCAGTCGTTGCTGCGCGCGTCCACCCAGGTCGCGTGTCTTCCCTACGAAGCGTTGCTGGCCAGTGGCGCGGTGCTGCGCACGCTCTGGCGCATGGCCATCACACGCCGGTATCTGCTGCAATGGAACCCCTCCAGCGAAGTCGAGCGCCGCCTTGGCGGCGACCGCAGCGCGGAATGGCGGGTGATGGCGCCGGCATCGCTGCTGGCGCTCGCGCTGACGGCTGTCGTGGCCAGCGTGCGTCCGCAGGCACTGCCGCTGGCCCTGCCCTTGCTGGTGGCATGGACCTTCGCGCCTGCGTTGATGGCGTGGCTGGGTCGGCCGCCGGTCGCGAGCGTGGCGGAACTGTCGGTCAGCCAGCGGGCGTTTCTTGGCCGGCTGGCGCGGCGTACCTGGTCATTCTTCCAGGCGTGGGTGCGCGAACAGGATCATTGGTTGCCGCCAGACAACATCCAGGAGCATCCCGCGCTGGTGGTGGCGCGACGCACCTCGCCGACCAACATCGGCCTGTCCCTGCTGGCCAACCTGTCTGCGTGGGATTTCGGCTATCTCCAGCAGGACGCAGTGGCGGAACGGACAGCCCGCACGTTCGATACGCTGGACCAGCTGCCGCGCCATCGCGGTCACTTCCTGAACTGGTACGACACCGAAACCCTGGCGCCGCTGCCGCCACGCTACGTCTCCACCGTGGACAGCGGCAACCTTGCCGGCCACCTGCTTACGCTACGCCAAGGCCTGCTCGCACTGGTGGACGCGCCGGTGTTGGCGCCGCACACGTTCGACGGCCTGGCCGATACGCTCGCCGTGCTGGAAGAGGAACGGCAGCGCCATCGCCCCGATGACGCGCCCCTGGGCGACGCCCTCAACCACCTTCGCCAGCGCCTGGCGTCAACGCGTATCGACCCGCCCCGCGGGCCGGCGCAGGTGCTCGGCCGATTGCAGGAACTGGCCGGTCTGGCCGACGCGGTGCTGGTGCAGTGGCCGGAACCGCCATCGCCCGAGGACGGCACGCTGCACTGGCCAGCCCTGTTCGCTGCCGAATGCCATGCCGCCCACGCCTCACTGGCCGGCATCCCTGCCGATGCCGGCGCGGACAGCGACGCGCCGCTGCCCAGCCTGCGCCAACTGGCCGGCCTGCCCGGTACGGCCGGTGCGGATGCACGCGCGCGCATCGAGCAGCTGCAGGACCTGGCACACCGCGCCGGACAGTTCTCGCTGATGGAATACGGGTTCCTGTTCTACCGGACCCGCAACCTGCTGTCGATCGGTTACAACGTCGACGACCACCGCCTCGACAACAGCTTCTACGACCTGCTGGCCTCCGAAGCGCGGCTGTGCGCCTTCGTCGCCATCGCCCAAGGCCAGTTGGCGCAGGAGAGCTGGTTCGCGCTTGGCCGGATGCTCACCGAGGTCAACGGCACGCCCACGCTGTTGTCATGGAGTGGCTCGATGTTCGAGTACCTCATGCCGCAGCTGGTGATGCCGAGCTATCCGGACACGCTGCTCGACCAGACGACGCGGCATGCGGTCGAGGCACAGATCGTCTACGGGCGCACCCTGAACCTGCCGTGGGGCGTGTCCGAGTCGGGCTACAACGCCGTCGATGCCCGCCTGAACTACCAGTACCGCGCGTTCGGAGTGCCAGGATTGGGGCTCAAGCGCGGTCTGGGTCAGGATCGGGTCATCGCCCCCTATGCCAGCATGATGGCGCTGATGGTGGCGCCGGAGGCGGCGTGCCAGAACCTGCAGGCCCTGGACGCATTGGGGTTCTCCGGCCGCTTCGGTATGTACGAAGCCATCGACTACACGCCTGCCCGGGTGCCGCCGGGACAGGATCACGTTCTGCTGCGTTCGTTCATGGCCCACCATCAGGGCATGGGGCTGCTGTCGTTGGATTACCTGTTGCGCGACCAGCCGATGCAGCGCCGCTTCGTTGCCGACGTCGAGTTCCAGGCCACCTTGCTGCTGCTGCAGGAGCGCATCCCGCGCATCGGCGTATTCCATCCACATGAGGTCGAAGCCCTGGGCGAGCACTCCGCCCTGGCCGAACACGAGACGGCCCTGCGCGTCCTGCGCGACCCGGGCGGCCCGCGTCCGGAAGTGCAGCTGCTGTCCAACGGTCGCTACCACGGCATGCTGACCCATGCCGGCGGCGGGTACAGTCGCCACGGCGATCTGTCGCTCACCCGTTGGCGCGAAGACGGCACTACCGATGCCTGGGGTACCTTCTGCTATCTGCGCGATGTGGACAGCGGCGAGTTCTGGTCGGCTGCATATCAGCCCACCTGCGTGCCGATGGACAACTACGAGGCGATCTTCTCCGACGCCAAGGCAGAGTTCCGCGGTGTGCGCCGCAGCTGCGAGAGCCACCTGCAGGTGGCCATCTCCGCCGAGGACGACATCGAACTCAGGCGCCTGCGCCTGACCAACCGCAGCCGTCGCCCGCGCACGGTGGAGATCACCACCTATGCCGAAGTGGTGCTGGCACCTGCAGCGTCCGACGACGCCCACCCGGCCTTCAGCAACCTCTTCGTGCAGAGTGAGATCCTGGCCGCCAAGCAGGCCGTGCTGTGCACCCGCCGACCACGCTCGCACGACGAGGTGCCACCGTGGATGTTCCATCTGGTCGCGGTGCATGATGCGGAGGTGGTGGCGATCTCCTACGAAACCGACCGTGCGCGCTTCCTGGGGCGTGGTAACACCCCGCGGGCGCCGCAGGCGCTGACTACCGATACCGACCTCTCCGGCACTGACGGCTCGGTGCTGGACCCGATCGTGGCAATCCGCGTGCGTGTCGTGCTTGAGCCCGAGCAGACCGTGCAGCTGGACATGGTGTATGGCATCGGCGCCGACCGCCCCGGTTGCGAGGCGCTGGTGGACAAGTACCGTGATCGTCGCCTGGCCGACCGCGTCTTCGACCTGGCCTGGACGCACAGCCAGGTGGTGCGCCGGCAGATCAACGCAAGCCAGGCCGAAGCATCCCTGTACGAACGCTTGGCCGGCCACGTGTTGTACGCCAATGCGCTGCTGCGCGCCGGCACCGGCGTCCTCCAGCAGAACCAGCGAGGCCAGTCCGGGCTGTGGGGCCATGCCATCTCGGGCGACCTGCCCATCGTCCTGCTCAAGGTCACCGACGTGGAGAACGTGGAACTGGTCAGGCAACTGGTGCAGGCGCATGCGTACTGGCGCCAGAAGGGACTTCACACCGATCTGGTGATCTGGAACGACAGCAAGGCCGGCTATCGGCAGGAACTGCAGGACCAGATTCTGGGAATGGTGGCGGCCAGTTCGGAGACCGGCCTGCTCGATCGCCCGGGCGGTATTTTCGTCCGGCCCGTGCAGAACATGAGTCATGAGGACCGCATTCTGCTGCAGGCGGTCGCCCGCGTGGTCATCAGCGACGAGGACGGCACGCTGGTCGCGCAGGTGGGCCGCCAGCCCCTGCCTGCCCGCCGCATCCCGCCCCTGGTGCCGCAGGTGGAGCAGCAGGAACTGGCGTTGTCGATGGAGGCGACGCCCGGGCACCCCGCCATCGCCGGGGCCGGACCCGAGCCCGGGATGCCCCCGGGTCCCGAGCAGGATGAAGAGGTGGACGACCCGTGGCCCTTCCTTCCGTACCGCGGCACCGGCCAGTTCGACAACGGTACCGGCAGTTTCAGCGAGGACGGCCGCGAGTACGTCGTGGTGGTGCGCGAAGGTGCCCCGACGCCGGCGCCGTGGGCCAACGTGATCGCGAACGCCCGCCTGGGCACGGTCGTCAGCGAGAGTGCGCCGGGCTACACCTGGTTTGAGAATGCACACGAATTCCGCTTGACGCCCTGGCTCAATGATCCGGTGTCCGACACGGGCGGCGAGGCCTTCTACCTGCGCGACGAGGAGACCGGCCGTGTCTGGTCACCGATGCCGCTGCCGTGCAGGGGCACCGGTGCGTACCGCACGCGTCATGGATTCGGCTACACGGTCTACGAGCACAGCGAAGACGGTATCGTCAGCGAATTGTGGGTGTTCGTCGACGTCACCGCGCCCCTCAAGTTCTCGGTCCTGCGTCTGCACAACCTCTCGGGCCGGCCACGGCGGCTGTCGGCCATCGGCTACGTTGAATGGGTCATGGGAGACCTGCGCACAAAGTCACGCATGCACGTGGTCACCGAACGCGACCCGCAGACCGGCGCGCTGCTGGCGCGCAACAGCTACAGCACCGAGTTCGGCGGCCGGGTGGCGTTTTTCGACACCGATGCAGAAGGCTGCGGCTGGACCTGTGATCGCCTGGAGTTCATCGGCCGCAACGGCAGCCTGCATGCGCCGGCGGCGTTGCGTCGCGAACGTCTGGATGGGCGGATCGGTGCGGGCCTCGACCCCTGCGCGGCGATCCAGGTGCCACTCACGCTGGGGCCGGGCGACCGGAGTGAAACGACGTTCCGCCTTGGCGCGGGGCGCGACCGCGAGGAAACGCTCGCGTTGGCACACAGCCGCCAGGGCGCCCATGAGGCAATCGATGCGCTGGACGCAGTGCGCATCCACTGGCGCAACGTGCTGGCCACGGTGCAGGTGCGCACGCCCGACCCGGCATTGGACGCGCTGGCCAACGGCTGGCTGGTCTACCAGACCCTGGGCTGCCGCTACCTGGGACGCAGCGGCTACTATCAATCCGGCGGTGCATTCGGCTTCCGCGACCAACTGCAGGACGCGCTCGCGCTCGTGCACGCTCGCCCGGATCTGACCCGCGAGCACCTGCTGCTCTGCGCTGCACACCAGTTCACCGAAGGGGATGTGATGCACTGGTGGCACCCCCCGCAAGGTCGCGGCGTGCGCACCCGCTGCTCCGACGACTATCTCTGGCTGCCCCAGGGCGCATGCCGCTACCTGGAGGTCACTGGCGACGCCAGCGTGCTGGATGAAGTGGTCGGCTTCATCGAAGGTCGTGCGGTGACACCGGAAGAGGAAGGGTATTACGACATGCCCACACCGTCGGTGCAGCGCGGCACTCTGTATGCCCACTGCATCGTCGCGCTCGACCGCGGTTGCCGGTTGCTCGGCGAGCGCGGTCTCCCGTTGATGGGCAGCGGCGATTGGAACGACGGCATGAACCGTGTCGGCGACCAGCAGCGCGGTGAAAGCGTATGGCTCGGATTCTTCCTCCATGACACGCTTCGCCGCTTTGCTGTGCTGGCCGACGCGCGTGGCGACGCCACCCGCGCACAGTGGTGCCAGCGGCAGGCCGAGAGCCTGCGCCGGAATCTGGAACACCACGCCTGGGACGGGGCATGGTATCGCCGCGCCTGGTTCGACAACGGCGCCGCCCTGGGCTCGGCAGAGAACCGGGAATGCCGAATCGATTCGATATCCCAGAGCTGGTCGGTGCTGTCCGGCGTTGCCGCGCCAGAGCGTGCCCGCCAGGCATTGGATTCGCTCTATACGCATCTGGTGCGGAAGGATGCCAAGCTGATCCAGCTCCTCGACCCGCCCTTTGACAAGACGACGGAGGACCCTGGCTACATCCGCGGGTACGTCCCGGGTGTGCGTGAGAATGGTGGGCAGTACACCCACGCGGCAGTGTGGGCGGCGATGGCATTCGCACAACAGGGAGATGCGGTGCGCGCCTGGGAGCTGGCCGGCATGATCAACCCTCTCAATCACACCCGAGACCCGGCAGCGGTGCAGACCTACCGCGTCGAACCCTACGTGTTGGCGGCCGATGTATACGCCGTGTCGCCGCACGTCGGGCGAGGCGGCTGGACGTGGTACACCGGCTCGGCCGGGTGGATGTATCGCCTGCTGGTCGAATCCCTGCTCGGCATACGCCGCCAGGGCGATCGTCTGTCGCTTGCACCGTGCCTGCCCGATCACTGGCCGTCATTCGAACTGAGCTACCGCTTCGGCCGAAGCTTCTACGAGTTCGTGGTGACCCGCAGTGCACAGGGTCAGCCTACGCTGCAGGTGGACGGGATCCCGCAGCCGGACCTGACCGTGCTGCTCCGCGATGACGGTCATCATTACCGTGTCACGCTTGACCTGGGGGCGGCCCCCACATGAGCCTGCGCCCCGAAATACAGGTACAACTTGATGCGCTGGGCGACATGCTGGTCCACTGGTTGGATCAGGTGCGGCATCCGGCGCAGTTCTGGCCGCAGTTTGAAGCGTTGGCGGCAGAGATTCTGGACCAATGCGAGCATGCGGAGCGGGACCAGGCGCACGCGCACATCCACGCCATGCTCAAACGCCACGCGCTGGAGCTCCCGGCCGGGTACGAACGTGACGACAACCTGGAGTAGGTCAACGGCCGTGCTTGAGGACCGTCAACCTCTTTGCGCCAGCACGCCCCGCCTCCTTTCCTGCCAGCGAACGTTTCCGGCCAGAAGCAGACACCCTCACGGGCCGGCAGGTCAACGGGAGCCTGCAACCGCCCAAGCCCCTCCCTACCTCAGTGCACCGGGCCCAGATTGCTGGGCATGCCCCTGCGCAGCACCGACAGATACCGCAAGTACTTGCCAACGAAGATGCCGGTGAACCCACCAGACAGCAGCAGATACGCGGCACTGAAGTTGCCGTTGGCACTGAGCGCAGGCGACACCGCAAGCGCCACCTCGAACCCGTACTTCACCAGGAACGTGACCAGCAGCAGCGGCAGCAGGCTGTAGTCCGCACTGCGCCACAGCTGGCCCGTTGCCTCATCAACCGTCAGCGTCGCCCGGCGCAGCAGCACCCAGCCAAGCATCGCACCTGCACAGATGCCGGCGAGCCACTCGCTCCACGCCACCAGCGAACCGCCGTAGCGGTGGCTGATCGACCAGATGCCCCACACCATGAACAGGGCCGGGACGATCGCCAGCCTACGCAGGGAGGTCTGTCCCGGCCGCATGGCCGCGACGCCGCGGGTGATGAGATACGCAAGGATCACCCAGACCCAGATCGGGGTGTGCGAGAGGATGGGCTGCAGCTGGGTCACGGGAGGTCCTATCAGTGAGTGGCCGCACGGAGGGCGGTGGTGGCCCTCACTATTGACGGACCGGCCTACCTGAACAAGTGACAGGTGTCAGCGATACCAGATGACTGCTATTGCGTCCGGGCGCGCGTAGCGGACGCCCGCTCAGGCCGGCGGAGCGGCTATGGCCGCAGCGGGCATGGCACCGGCAGGCGCCATCGCAGGCGGGCCGGCCCCCGTCCGCTCGCTGGCGGCGGCCAGGGCCTGGTTGATGCGCTGCGTGGTACCGCGCTGGTCCAGGTCCACGCCGATGAAGTAGGCGAAGCGGCCATCGCATCGCAGCTGCGTGGACTCGAGACCTTCCGTATCCGCCAGGACCCGCTTCAATGCCTTGGCCCAGCCGCGCCCCGGCACGCAGTTCAGTTCAACCACCACCACCGACTCGCCGCCATCCAGCGGCAGAGCCTCCAGACGGACGACTTTCGGCGCTGCATGTAACCGGGCACTCATGGCTGGAAGCTCCTGCAAGGTGGCGACGGCCGAAGTATCCACGGCGTGCGCCAAGGGCCTGTCAAGGTGAGGACAGCCCCATGTGTACGTGTGAGCTTCGCACTGCCGAACTGACGCCGTCAGCGCTCCAAAGGCCCGAGCTCTTTCATACGGCGCACGCAGCCGGCAGGATATGCCCTTTAGAACGACTCCTGCTGCAGCCACGCGGTGAGGCGCCGCGTCGCGGCCTGCGCGGTCAGGATGATGTCGCCCCCCTGTCGATGGATCGCATCGAACCGGGCCACCGTGGTATCCGTCGCGATCCGGACTCACTGCTCTCCCCCACCACCGCAACCACAGCGCGGGCGCGGCTGGACCGAGCGCGATAGGCGGGGATCACCGCCTCCTGCGTGAAAGAGGAATCCGGTGCTTGGTCAGCGGATCGCGTCGATTTGGATGGCTGCCCTTCACTTCCGGCCAGCGCCGCGGACACACCCAGGCGGCGTGCAGAATGTGCCGAGGGAAAGTGCGTGGTGCCAAGGTGCTGCCTCACACGCAGCGGTCAAAATACTAGACGCTGCCCTCACGCTCGATGACAAGAACTCTTGCCTCTCCGACTGGGTGGGCAACGTGCTCTGTACCGATGGAGGCATGGAAGACGTCACCTGTTTCAAGAATCGTGCTGTGCTCCACCCCCGAGAGCCTGTATCGCATCTCGACCCGACCGTTCAGGACGGCAAAGACCTCCTCTCCATCATTCACATGCCACTTGTACGGCTCGTCTGTCCAATGAAGGCGAGTGGTGATTCCGCCCATATTGGCGATATCCTCAGCGCCCCAAGGACGGTCAGCTTTGAAAGTACTTCCACGAAAGATTTTCATGCCGGTGATAACGCCTGATGGAGTTGGCAAGCAACAGGAGTAGCTCCAGCACAGGGCCCAGCTGCAGCGGCTTCGCCCAGAACAGCAGCGCAATCAGCAGGCTCTGGTGCAGCACGTACCATGCGTAAATTGCTTCAGTGCAGTAAAGCAGCCGGCGGAAGGGGCGGTTGAGGTACCGCTTAGCCCACCCCAGCAGGGTCGGCAGCATGCCCCACACGTGGAGCATCCCGCAGCACATCGCTATCAGATTCAAAGGTGGATCAGACCGCAGGCCCAGCTGACCCAGCGCGAGGCAGACCACGAATCCCCCCCCAACCGTCCCAAGCGATGCCCAGCGCAACGCCTCCACCCGCTGCCAGAAGCTCGGCTCCCGGCCGAGCAGATAGCCGGACAGAAACACAGTCACCAAGCTTGCGTGCGGGTAGAGATCGTCTCGGCGAACCGCAGCGGAATCCAGTACCGGGATCAGAATATGCAGGCCGTCTTGATGACTCGCAAGAGCGCCCGCAATGCCCCTGGCAGCTGACGCCGTTGGGCGGTACCCACGCAGCCGCGCCCGCACGCACTCTCTTCGGCAGCCACACAACGCCTCCGCGTGGCGTCGAAGTTCATGATCTGCGAGGTCTCGTCAGCCGCCGCTTGGCCAACGTCGCTGCACGTGGTTTTGGGATCGCCTGCAGAAAGGTGATCCAATCGCAAGGCTGCCAGCGCCGGACGGCATTACTTAAGGCACTGAACATTGACTACACCTGTAGTCAACATAGCACCCTCGACCCACAGGGAGGTGCTCATGAAGAAGAAATGGACCGTGCTGGTGATGTCGCTGCTGCTGGGTTGCGTGGGGCCGGTACTGGCCAACACCGCCGATGCGCTGGATGCCCTCGAGCGCCACGCCAGCGCCGCGCATTCCGATGCCGTGCTTGTGCAACAAGAAGGCCGCCTGCTTCTACAGGGCGGCGCCAGTGGCATCCGTGAATCCATCCATCTGATGTCGGCAACGAAGTCGGTACTGGCCTTGGCCATCGGACTGCTCCTCGATGACGGACGCCTCGCCTCCATCGACACGCCAGTCAGCACGGTTTACCCAGAGTGGCGCCAGGGCAGGAAGCGCGACATCACGGTCCGCATGCTGCTGGACCACACTTCCGGCCTGCAGAACGTGCCCAACGCCGGTGCAGAGCTGGAAGGCGCACCAAACCTGGTGAAACTTGCGCTGGCCGCTGAACTCGCCGCCGACCCGGGCACCACCTTCGCCTACAACAATAAAGCCACCAACCTGCTGTCCGGCATCGTCCAGGAGCTGGCAGGCATGCCTGTGGATGAGTATCTCAACGACACGCTGTTCAAGCCACTGGGGATCACCGGCCACACTTGGATGAGGGATGAGAGCGGAACACCGATGGGCATGGCGGGACTTTCGCTGTCGGCCACGGACCTGGCTGCCCTCGGCCAGCTCATGCTCGATGGTGGTGTGGCGCCAAGCGGGCGACGCCTGATGAGTGAACACTCGGTGGCACTGCTGACCACAGAAAGTGCGCGCTCGCCGGATGTGGGACTGCTGTGGTGGCGCATTCCGCAATGGGAGCGCTATCGCCTGACGGAGCACGCAGCCAGCCGCCTGACAGAGCGCGGTGTCTCTGGCGATGTCAGCCAGGCCATGCTGGCAGCGGATGGGCGCAGCTTCAACAGCAAGACCGAACTGCTTGCCTTTCTGGCCGACCAACTGGGTCCCAACTGGCCCCAGCAGTACAGTGAACAGATCACCGGTCGCGGGCTGAAGCTGACGGATCTGTTCGATGTGCAGCGCGGGCCGATCGCTGCGTACGCTGCCAACGGGTATCTTGGCCAGCATCTTGTCATCGTCCCGGAGCAGAAATTGGTGGCTGTCAGGCTCATCCACCGTCGCGACGACCATGCCGCACCGCTGGATGACTACGCGACATTCCCTGCCGATGTGCTGCGCTTGGCCGAAACTCTCGTCCCCACAGCCGCAGACGGCTGACATTGTAGGCACTGAAGAGACCGAGCATAAGGTTGGACGTTGTGGCATCGCGTGCAGGTCCTGGCGCCGCTCGCCAGCGTCGTGGCGTCACGTTCCTGGCTGGTCACGGTGAGAAACAGATCGGGCGTCATCTGCGGCCCAAACGGCAGGACCTCAGGCGTGACAGGAGTTGCCAGTGCTGCAGCAGGTACACGCGAGCATGCCAGCGGCATAAGCGCAGCAGCACCGAGAGCCATGCGCAGCAGACGCCTGCGCTGCAATCGAAGGGTAAACATCCATGCGCAAGTGTAGCGTCTGGAGGCGGGACTGGGTCCATCGCGGATGAGGTGGTGCAAACGCCATCTCGGTCCTCGGGCGCAATCGGGGCAGGTTGAGCTCGTTACTCACAGCTCCACTTCCCAGCTTGCCGGTGCTGTGAGAAATGAGGCGCAGGGCGATCCTGCGGATACCAAAGCGGAACCCGTTTGGCTCAGCTCATCAAGCTCGGCGACGCACTGAAGATGGCGCAGCGGTTGATACACTGCGGCCTGCAGTCGACACTGCGGATATCGCCATCCTACGCAGTGCCGTCAAACACCGCGCAAACAAGGACGTCACGAAAGCATGAAGAAGGTAATGACCACCACGCTGTACGTGATGATGGTCGCGCTGTGCTGCTCGGCGGCAGCCGGCGCGGTGAAGGCGGCCGTGGCGAATCCTGAGCTGTACTACGTCCTCCACTCGGTTCACAACGCCGATGCGCCTGATGTCGATGCGGGCAACGTGGGCTTCCACCGCGCCACGCTGTTCACCGAAGCCCAGGCTGGCAGCGTGCACCTCCAGCCGCTGTGGATCCGCAGCGCTGATGCGCCGGAGCGCGATGCAGGCACGGCGGCGCTTGATCCACGTGCGACTGTGGACGCAGATATCATCGCCGTGCTGCGAGCAGGGTTCCTGTCCACCCTTGCATCAACGGGCGCGCCCAGCCCGTTGCGGAGTGCAGACGCAGACGCGTTCGCGCGCTTGAAGAAGCATGATCCACAACTGGCCCAGCGCCAGTTGCAGATGGGTCAGGCGGCGGGCCTACGGCCCCTGCGGTTGCCGGTGGCCTTGCATGTTGGCCAGCACGTTCGCGTTCCGATGACGATCGAGCCGCACGGCCCGTTCATGGCCGAGGCACGGGTTCTGGGTGTTTCCAGCGAGACGGCGCTGCTGGCCTTGAAAGTGGCTGAAAAGGGCCTGCGGGGAGGTGGCCGCGCCGCCGTCCGTCTGTCCGACGGCATGCCCATTGAACTGCGCATGCAGCTCGCGTTTGATGCGCGGGGCCGCCAACCGGCAAGCCTCCATGAGGTGCATGTTGCCACCATGCGCCACGCGCCCCATCTGGAAATGGCGCAGGACCTGGGCCTGTACCAGGATTACGTCGGCCAGGTCCAGCAGGCGCTAGCGGGGGGGCCGTTCGACGGCCGCCAAGGCGGTCCATCGATGTACAGCCTGAGCGAAGTACCCGCCGGTGCACTGCAGCCGCACATGGTCGCCTCTGAAGCACTGCCAGCGCTAGAGCGCAACATGTGGTTCAGCTGGATGCAGGCGGCAGGCGGGGGCGAGGCAGGGCTGGCTATTGGCGCGCTGTCGCGGTTGTCGCGCGGGCGCACCGATGAGGCCGTGCTGGTGGCGCAGCTGGGGCCGGTGGTGGCGCTGGACGCGGCTGGCGATGTCCTTGCCGATGTCGTCGTACAGACCGTGCTGCCGAAGCTCTACCTGGGTGACCGCTTCACTGCCGCAGAGCATGAGCCGGGCTTCCCGTTCCGCCTGCCGCTGGGTCTGGATCCGTCCGTACGCGAACGGATCCACATGCTGCGCGCGACGGTCATGGCGGAGGTCTACCGTTGGCAATCGGAAGAAACCATCCCGTTGCACCACGCTTCATCCGTGAACGCCGGTGTCGAACTGCAGTCGATTTCACCCACGCGGCTGTCCGTGGTGCATGCACGGGCGTCGCAGCAGGGCTCGGTCGGTCTGTGGACCGTGGCCGTGCCGCTGGATGCCCAGGGAAAGGAAATCCCTGCCCGGCAACTTTCGGTGCTGCCACTCGTCATCCGGGAAGTGAGCGCGCAGGATGAGCTGCCACTGGCCTGGGAAAGCCGGGATGTGCCTTACCGTGTGGAGATCGCCACGCAGGCGCCGATACACCAGGTGCAGCTGCGGCACTACCTCTGGACCCTTGAACCGCGCATGTGGGATTTTCACAAGCGACAGTGATATCGAGGCGAAGCCAGGAAGACAGGTACGGCGATAATCGCTTCGCTGCTGGAACTCGGATTGAGTTGCAGCCGGAAGACCAGCCACGGCTAGCGTCTAAGTCCAGCTTGAGCGACTGACGGGCTGCCGCGCGTTCGATGCAGTCGCACAAGCTAGCGCAAGATTCAGCTCCCGTGGACGTGATCTGCCAAGTGTCCGCTCTCGGCCAGAAGCGGACGCAGCCTTTACAACAACCAGTCCTTCTTCATCCGGCGTATGTGAAGCAATAACCTGTTCCGATGCGCTGGATGCGAACAAACCCCAGCTCACCCAAGTGCATGCCGGCCGCCATCAACTGATCTGCACTGACCATATCCAAAAGCGCTGAACGGGCCGCCGCAGCCCGCTGCGGATCTTGGTCGAATGCGATGGATACGTCGGGGCGAGCAATCTGGATATGCGGAAAATGGACGATATCGCCCCAGATCAAGGCAGTCTGGCCCTCCGAATCGACTCGATAGCCGGTGTGACCTGGCGTATGGCCCGGCAGCGGGACCATGCTGATGCCGGGCAACACATCGCCCTCGGCCAACAAGCGCAAGTTGCGGCGATATCCGGCGAACACCTGCCGTGCGAGCAGGAAGTTGCCCCGGGCACGATCATTGCTGCGGGCAAGGTTGCCGTCGTCCTCCCAGAAGGACAGCTCGCGCGGGTGTATGAACAGCTCCGCATTGGGAAAGACGGGGTGACCTTGAGCATCGAGTAGACCGCCAACGTGATCAGGATGCGCATGCGTGAGCAAGATCGTATCCACATCCGTGGGCTGCACACAGGCTCGCAATAGATTGCCCTTCAACTCCCCTCCGCAGCCCTTGCCCCCCCCGGCACCGGCGTCGATGAGGATCGTGCGGCCCTTCCCCCGCACCAGGTAGGTGTTGATGTGAATCGAGGAAGGGTCGCTGACCCCGGCCTTCAGCTGTAGCTGCGCGGCCTCGGCCGGATCGATGTGGGAGAGCAGATCCAGACTGGCGGTCAGATGGCCATCGCTGATCGCCTGGACCAGGAAGTCACCGATCTGGAGGGTGGGCGGAGCCCGTTCAATGATGGATGCGTTCATGCCGCTCGTCAGTTTCGCGCGTGGAGGGAATCATTGGCGTAGCCAAAGCATCGGATGCGCGCCGTCAGTCCTGCATGGTCTTGGATGGCCAGATCGAGCTGCCGAATGAACTCGTCCATGAGCTCGGGCGTTCTCTCCGGACCCAGTCGGTAGGCCAGCTCCGCAGACGCCGGAAGGCCCCGCCCCTGACGCGCAGCCAGGTAAAGGATGTGGACGTTGTCCAACGCAGCACCAAGCACGTCCGTACACAGCACCGCGCATCGCTCAGTGAGCGCGTCGAGACTGTCCTTCGCCGGCATCCGCTCCTCGGTGAAGTAGATCGAGAGCCTAGGCATCTGGTTGCGTCTCCACCCCTGACCGGCCTGCATCGGACACGCTCTTGAGTTGTGCTGTCATGGGCGCATACGCATGCACCCCACTGGGAAAGGGCTCCGTGGCTGGAACCATCCCGGCCGGAAGGCGCGCAAGCCAGAGCGCTGCGGGCGCGTGATCCAGCGCAACCGCATGCAAGGGCTCGGGGGCAATCCCCATCGCAATGATCGGCTCAGGGCCGACGCGACTCACCAGCAGGTAATCGCCCTGCTCGACGGCGGGGGCCCGATCCAAGCCACTGTACAGGTTGCGATGCCAGTCGGTGATGTGATGCTGCCAGCGTGCGAAGTTGCCCCCTCCCTTCCGGGCGTACTCGTCCCCCTGCAGGACCTCCAGGCCGTCTATCGAGTGAAGTGCAAGGTAGGTCGGGCACCCCGCACCACATGCCCTGAAGCGCTGCGAGGTGTGGAACCCCCGCACGGAGATGAGCGCAGGCAGTTTGTGCAGGCTGTAGAAGTCGTTCCATTCCTCCTCGCTGGCGAAGTCGGAATAGCTGCATTCAACGGCGTAGATCATGGGAACACTCCTGGGCCGGCTTGCGCGCGCGCCCCCTTGTTGATGTCCGGTCATGCTAGACCTGCGTTGGCCCACATCAGATCGACGTTTCGGTATGCTTCAGTGACAAAAGATCACGCTGAATCCCCATGCGCAGGAAGATTCCCAGCAGCACCGCCCTGACCGCCTTCGAGGCCGCCGCCCGCCACGGCAGCTTTGCGCGGGCAGCGGAAGAGCTTTCCATCACCGAGGGGGCCATCAGCCGCCAGATCGGCAGGCTGGAATCCTTCCTGGGGGTCTCCCTATTTGAGCGGGTCGGCAATCGCGTCCGCCTCCTGCCCAATGGCGAACGATACGCCGCCCAGGTCCGCGAGTCGCTGGACCGCTTGGACCGGGACAGCCAATACCTGATGGGCCAACCGAAGGAGGCTGCAAGCCTGGACATTGCCGTAACGCCCACCTTCGCGTTGCGATGGCTCATCCCTCGCCTGCCCGCATTCACCCGCGCGCACCCGAACATCACCGTGCACCTTTCCGAACGCACTGACCCGTTCGCGCTTGCCGGCAGTGGATTCGACGCCGCCGTGCACTTCGAGCACCCCGCCTGGACAGGTATGCGCACTTACCCGCTGCTGCAGGAAGTGCTGGTACCGGTGTGCCATCCCGCGCTCATCGAGGGCGCAAAGGCTTGTGTCTCACTGGACCAGCTACCCCGGCTGCACCGCCGACAAAGCCCAGATGCTTGGCAGCGCTATGCCGAGAAGGTGGGTATAACCCTCGCCAATCCAGCGGTGGGTGCACGCTACGACCTTCATGCGATGCTGATTGAAGCCGCGCTTGCCGGCCTCGGAGTCGCCCTGGTGCCACGCCTCTACGTGGGGACAGAGCTGGAGCAAGGTCGGCTGGTGGCGCCATGGCCGCAAGGCGAGGCGGTGTCCAAGACGTTCTGCCTGGTGCTGTCCGAACCGATCGGTTTGACTGCCGGCCCAGTGCAAGCGTTTGCACGCTGGCTGCAGGACGAGGCCCGCGCGGTTCGGATGGAGACTGACTTGACGACCACGCCGTGAAGACACGCGCTGGCATGCACGGATGCCCTACACAGAGTCCCCGGGCGTGACTGGACCGTCGAAGCGCTGGCCACAGAATCCAACATTTCGCGCTCTGTCTTTGCAGACCGGTTCCAGACAGGTTCTACCCCGATAGCACGGGAGCGACAGGAGCGCTGCGCGTAGCGCTCTGGCGACTCATGTCTTCGAGAGGACCGGAACAAGGGCCGCCTGCAGCGTGTGGAACAACGAGCACGCCGCTGGCTGTTCGGGTTGCGCCTCATGGCTGCCCCCACCATGCAAGCCGTCGAACGTTTCGACGTGTGTTGTGACACGCAATAAAGACGAGGGACAGGCCCCGCCATTTGGCGTTGACGCGCCCACGTCCACACAGCTGGAATACTGACGTCATCACACGCCGGGCAAGTACCCTATGATGACCAAGTGGCGGCTGACTCTATTCAGGATCAGCAGGAGAATGTGGTTCCGATCCACGCTGTATGGGGTGCTGGGCGTCGCGACGGCTCTGGCAGGCGCTGGCGCCAAGTTCGTGTTTCCGACCGGGCTCGCAACGCGGATCGGCGCTGATTCGGTCGGCAACATCCTCGGCATCCTGGCCGCTTCAATGCTGACGGTGACTACCTTCGCACTGTCAACAATGGTGGCCGCGTACGGCTCAGCGTCGACCAACGCCACGCCGCGCGCGTCCCGGCTGCTGATTGAAGACACGCGGGCGCAAAGTACGCTGGCCACATTCATTGGTGCCTTCCTGTTCTCCATCGTCGGTCTCATTGCGCTGAGCACCGGCATCTACGGGGACAGCGGCAGACTTGTTCTCTTTGGCGCGACCATCGCGGTCATCCTCGTCATCACCGTCACACTTCTACGCGCCATTGAGCAGTTCTCCCGCTTTGGACGACTTGGCGAAACGGTCGATCTCGTCAAAGAGGCCACCTTGAAATCCATGCAGCAGCGTGCAGAAGCGCCCTTCCTTGGTGCTGCGCACTACGACGGCGTCGCTCCGGGCAACGCGGTCGATGTCTTCGCTGAGGATGTGGGTCACGTCGAGCACATTGATGTGCAGCGCCTCAACACCATCGCAGAACAACACCACCTCCTCATCTATGTGACCTGTCAGCCGGGCACTTTCGCAACCCCGAATCGTGCACTTTTCAGTGTTCTGGGCACGCTCGACGATGAGCTGAGAGCGCAACTGCTTGCGGCCTTCACTATCGGCGGCTCCCGCAGAATGGAGAACGATCCGCGCTATGGTCTTGTCGTCCTTGCCGAGATTGGTGTGCGTGCCATGTCGCCAGCCGTCAATGACCCAGGAACATGCATTACGGTCATCGGCACCTGCGTGCGCCTGCTGCTCAGATGGGACGCGTTGTCATCCGGATGCGAAGCCAAGGAGGTGCAGTATCCTTTTGTGCATATGGCTCCACTTGATGTCGACGACCTGTTCGAAGATGTATTCGCGCCCCTGTCGACTGGTGCAGCAGGATCGCTTGAGGTCAGTATCAGGCTCCAGAAGGCTTTCGCTGCGCTATCTGCTGACTGCTCATCCGACACGCGTCGAGCAGCGCAGCGCTATGCCGATCTGTCGCTGGATCGCGCCTTGCAGACCCTTGCCTTCGCTCCGGATCGCGAGAAACTTCGAACCATTGCTGCCGTAGAGCGCCACAGGGCGCAACACGCGGTCGTCACTCGGGGCGCGCAGGAACCGGATTGAGGTCGACGGAGCCCCAGCGGAACCATCCGGTATGGCTCCATCCCAATCGCAGCTGAAACCAGATCAGAACTGCACTCGATCAGGCAGATTGCTCTCGCTCGACCGGTGGCCCGCTACGCCATGCCCTCGTTTTCACGGGCATCATGATTCCATACCGCCCCGACGCGTTCCAGTGGCGGCTTGATCACACCCCCGCACGTTGCGGAAAGTCCCTTTCGCTTGGGTGGGCCAGCCTATCGCGCTAGACTTGGACGCTTTCGTTCGCAAAATGGAGGCCACGAGACACTATCGTGAAGGTATTTCCCCTGATTTTTCTGTGTGCTGCTGCAACGTCCACAGACACAATCCATGCTCAAGAAGCCCCCAACGCCCAGGGTGAACCGTTTATCGATATGGGCGGCGCCGTCCGGTTCAATTACGGCTGGCTGGACTACGGCCCCACGAGCCGCCTGCAACTTGAACTGCTTCGCGCAGACGTCAACGCTGGAGCTGGAACGCTTTTCCTCTCCGCCCAGTATCGCTGGTACGACGGCTTTGATGCGGTCCACCATGCCTACGCCGGGTGGAATCTCGGCGATGCCACGCAAGTCAGAGCGGGCATCCAGCAGGTCCCCTTCGGACTCCTGCCAACCGTTTCACAGAGCTTCTGGTTTGGCTCAGGGTATTACCTTGGCATTGAGGACGATTACGATCCGGGCGTGACGGTAAGCCACAAACATGGCGACCATCACTGGACCGCCGGCTGGTTCTCAGGGGATGAGTACGGGAGCGCAGCACGCTACGACCGGTACTCGTTCGACGTGGCACAAACGGCTGATCTGCCCTACAAGGAACGTGAGCGCGTTCACTTCAGATACGAATACACGAGCTCCCTGAATGAAGGTGAGCTGCTGCTCGGGGCCTCTGCGTTCCGCGGTCAGGTTCAGAACACCACCACTCGCCGTCACTATGACCACCAGGGTGCGGCGCTGCATGCCCAGTGGAAACGGGATGGCTGGACAACGCAGTTGCAGTGGGCTCGCTACCGATACAGCGTGCCAGGAGACCGGATTGCGATGTCCGCGTTCCTTGCGCCTTTCGAAATCGCGTCGGAAGCCGATGTCCCCAGCGCGAACATGGCCTACTCCTTCGGTGCGCGGCAGTGGCTCGATGACATCACCTGCTACAACAATCTGAGCATGACACGCCCGTCAGGACGCAGCCAGGGCGTGAGGGAGTCATGGCAGAACGTCACCGGATGCAGCCTGCAGAAGGGGATCATGCTCACGTACGTGGACTGGATTGCAGGCAAGAACATGTGGTTTGCCGGGGGCGACGGCATCGGAATCGACGACGGCAGCCCTTCGCGCTGGCATAGCCGACTCAACCTCAACATCGGTTTCTACTTCTAAGCGCGAGCCGCACCCCTGCTTCAACGATCATCAACCGGAGGAACTCATGCAGAGCCCAGCTCCGCCATCCACTCCTGTTCGCCAGCGCATCTTGCCGCAGGTGTTCATTCCCACTGCAGCCAGCGTGATTCTATTGTTGGCGCTATCGATTCTGGTTCCAGAGAAGGCAACAACCTGGTTCACGGCAGCCAAGAACTGGACCGCCAATGACGCAGGCTGGTTCACCATCCTGGCGGTCGCAGGCTTCCTGGTCTTTGTCGTCGGTGTCGCGATCAGTGGTTACGGGCGCATCAAGCTCGGCCCGGATCACAGCCGCCCTGACTACAGCTATGCATCGTGGTTCGCCATGCTCTTTGCTGCAGGCATGGGCATCGGTTTGATGTTCTTCGGCGTGGCAGAGCCGATCATGCACTACGCCACGCCGCCCACAGGCACAGCCGAGTCTGCCGAGGCAGCTCGCCAGGCGATGCGTATCACCTTCTTCCACTGGGGTGTGCATGCCTGGGCGATCTACGCTGTTGTTGCGCTGGCATTGGCGTACTTTGCCTATCGCCACAACCTGCCTCTGCGGGTGCGATCAGCACTCTATCCACTCATCGGGGAGCGCATTCACGGACCCGTCGGCCACGCGGTCGATACATTTGCAGCCCTTGGCACCATCTTCGGCCTGGCCACGTCGCTGGGTCTTGGGGTCATGCAGATCAACTCCGGGCTGAACTACCTGTTCGGTCTGGAAGTGAGCACCCTCGTGCAGGTGTCGTTGATCGGCATCATTATCCTCGTGGCCACAGGATCTGTCGTCGCCGGGCTCGACAGTGGTGTTCGCCGCCTGTCTGAAATCAACATGATCATGGCCGTCGCCCTGCTCGCGTTCGTGCTTGTCTGCGGTCCCACCGTCCACCTGATGCAGGCTTTCGTGCAGAACACCGGCATGTATGCCTCCCAACTGTTTTCGATGACGTTCAATCTGTATGCCTATGAGCCCAGTGGTTGGCTCGGTGGATGGACCTTGTTCTATTGGGGGTGGTGGATTGCGTGGTCTCCGTTCGTCGGGATGTTCATTGCCCGCATTTCGCGAGGCCGCACGGTGCGTGAGTTTGTGGTCGGCGTCCTGCTGGTCCCGCTTGGGTTCACATTCCTTTGGATGACCATCTACGGCAACTCCGCCCTGTTCATGGTGCGCTCGGAAGGTGTACAGGAGCTCGTCAAGGCCGTGTCAGATGACAGCTCGATGGCGTTGTTTGAGTTCTTGCGCCATCTTCCTCTGACGATGATCACCTCTTCACTCGCCGTTGTCCTCGTCGCGCTGTTCTTTGTCACCTCCGCCGACTCCGGCGCGCTGGTCATCGACATGCTGACGTCCAAGGGAGAGGAAGAGTCTCCGGTCTGGCAGCGTATCTTCTGGGCGCTGCTGGTTGGCGGCATCGCTGTCGCCCTGCTCATCGCAGGCGGTCTTGAGTCTCTCCAGGCGGCAACCATCGCCAGCGCCCTTCCCTTTACGATCGTCATGATCCTGATGTGCTGGGGGCTTCTCAAAGCGATGCATCTGGACGCCACCAAGCGCTCGATCTCCCGTGAAGCACGACTGCTTCCGGGCACCAGCGATGACTGGCGCGCCAGGCTCAGACTGCTCGCTCACAACCCCATCAGGATCGAGGTTGTTGGCTTCATCAGGGATCACGTGCTGCCGGCACTGCAGGAAGTTGCAGTGGAGCTGCGCAAGCAGGATCTTCCGGTTGAAGTTACCGAAGGAGAAGATGGGCGAGCCTGGCTTCGCGTAGGTCATGGCGAGGAGATGGACTTCTTCTACTCCGTGCGTCCCCAGCCTTACGCCCCCCCCACCTTCGCGTTGCAGGACCCGCGTCGCCCAGTGAGCGACGGCACCCGCCACTATCGGGCTGAAGTCTACCTGCGCGAGGGCGGACAAGACTACGACGTCATGGGTTGGCCGAAGGTGCAGTTGATTCACGATGTGCTGGATCAGTACGAGCGCCACCGCCAGTTCCTGGATCACGTTCGTTGATCCATGTCCCGGCCAACCGGAGCCGGTTGGCCGGGACGTCAAGCAAGGCGCGTTGGATAGGAATGGGCGACCTGTTCCAGATTCTGGGTGCAAACCTCACTACAACCGCTCCCGGCAGCTCAGAAAGCAGCGATCCCGGCAGGATGCCGTCGTTGGCATCGTCAACGAATGCTGGGACCCAAGGTCAAAGGGCCCCGTATTCGGCATGACCGAACGGAGCAACTGGTCAGGCGTGGACTCCCCTGTCGGAAGGTGTATATGCCGTGTCCAGGACGTGGCGGTGGCAGCACGCGCCTGCCCCTCTCAGCCGGAAGCAGACAGAGACGGCAGTCCAGGGTTACTTCCGGCATTCGCCTCGATCCCGCAGCCGGTTCATCGTAGTGGCCAGATCACCCAGGGGATAGCCGATGTGTCGCAGTATGCTGTGGGCGATGTTGCTTGTGGTCGCACCGTTGGCTGCCACTGCGGCGGTGCCGGAGGCGCATGCCTGCGAGGATGACGCATCACCCGCTTTTCGCGGATCGCAGTGCGCATCGATGGATGTGCCACTGCGCCATGCCGACCCATCAGGCGAGCACATATCGTTGTTCCTGCGGCGCATACCCGCCAGCGCCGACACGACCAGACGGGGCGAGGTCTGGCTGCTCTCTGGCGGTCCCGGCGAGTCAGGGGCATCCCTGTACCCGTTGATCCAGACCTACCAGCGCGCGTTTCCCGGATTTGATCTTGTGATTCCCGACCACCGGGGCACAGGCCGATCCTCGCGGATCTGCCCTGTCCAGGAATCACCCGAAAGCCCGGAAGGCACGGGGCTGGCGGGAACGGAATGGGGACCCTGCATCGGCGCCATGTACGCCAACCTGCAACGGACCTCGGCCTTCTCTATTACCGAGGCCGCGCAGGACCTTGGCATCCTGATGTCAGACGCAGATCGCAGCGGCCGGGTGCTCCTGTATGGCGTTTCTTACGGCACTCAACTGGCGTTGCGCGCGCTCCAGGTCAACGACCTTCGCGTGGATGGCCTCATTCTTGACGGACTGGTGCCGCCCGAAACCACTGAAACGTTCGATCTCAGCCGGCGCACAGCGCTTGTCGACCAGGTGGGCCGGGACAGCATGGATGAACGTAGCCTCGAGCGTTATCGGACGCTGCTGGCCGTGAAGGATGCGGGCTGGCAGAAAGAGGTGCCGGGCGGCGACGTGCGCCGATTCTTCGCCGCGCTGCTGAGCTTCCCTGCGTTGCGCGATCGAATCCCGAGGATCGTGCAGGATCTTTCCGCCGGCGACGACCGCTCGCTGGTTGCCACGGTAAAAGACTGGAACGTTGCGCTGGCACAGCTGGGACAGGGTGGAAACAATCAACCGGCCTTGCCGCTGGTGATGCTCATTGCCGCCTCGGAGAACAACGCCCGGCCGGAGCTCGGCATGGCCACTGTCAACGAAGAGGCCAAGGACGCGCTGTTCGTCAGCCCCATTCCCGGTCTGCTGGTGAATGGCAGCGTTCCGCGTTACCCGCGCGATGCATGGTTCGGAACGAGTCCGCGCACCCTCCCGCGGACTCTGGTGATTCAGGGAACACTGGACCCGAATACCGCGTACGCCGGCGCCAAGGAACACGCTGCCACGCTTGGCAGGTCAGGGCCTGTCACGTTCCACACGGTGGACCGCGGCGCCCATCTGCTGGCACTGGTGGCGCCTCGCTGCTTTGTAGCGGCTGTCGACAGCTTCATTGAGGGCGCCGTGATCAGCGAGCGCTGTGCAGAGCCCACGCCGGAGTGATGGCGCTTTCCCGAGCGGATCACGTCGACAGCACGCCCTCTGCAATCGCGCGCCAGGCAGCCCTCTGCGTGCCGATCACGCCCTGCCCCCTCCCATCCGGGTTCGGCCAATGGCGGACCCTGGACAGCAGTGGCTTACCCGCTATTGCGCTGGGGTGGCGATATAGGTGTTGTTTCCGCGCTTCAGCAAAAAGCCGTTTGCCTTGTCCTTACCTACCTGCTGGAACTCAACCGTCATGTCTTGTGCGGTCATGAAAAACCGGGTCTTGGACTGTGCAAACAGCTCCATCGGTCGCTCGCCGAACAATTCGCTCCGGAGATACAGCCGATCGCCTTCGGCAATGACCTGTGCAGGTTTCTCCACCAGGATGTAGTTGCCCACAAGCATCGCGTTGCCAACCGGATCGGATCGCAGCGCGACCTTCTCGGTGATCTGGAACTCTGGCCAGCCATATTCGGCGGCAACGCTCACAAGAATCTCGTCAATCAGGGCGGCACCGTTGTCGCTGTTGGTCATCACCACCACGCCTTGCCCCGTGTGGGTGTAGCCATACAGCTGCGAGCGGAACCCGTCGGTGCCGCCCGAGTGCGCGAAGCTGACGCCGTCGCCCAGCTGTTCAACGTAAAACCCCAGGCCGTACTCGCCCAACCCACGGCTCAGCATCGTGGCAATCATTCCACTGGACAGCAGCTTGCCGGGCTTGCCGGACTGCGTTTGCTGGATATCGACGACCACCCTGGCCAGATCCGTCGGTGTGGACCAGAGCGCGGCCGCCGCCGATTCGGGGTACACATGCCACCCGCCGGAAACGGGCGCCCCGTTGGTGTGATGCCCGATTGCGGCCCGTGCCTGCAACGCCGGCGCCAAGGTCATGGCGAACGTACTGTCCCTCATCTGCAGTGGGTCGAGGACCAGCTCCTGCATCAGCTCGGGAAACGGCTTGCCACGCGTTTCGGTCATCATCAGTTGAACAACGCTGTAGCCGCCTCCGGAGTATTTCCATTCTGTGCCGGGTATCGCCTCTACGCGGACCGGTTCGGAGTTGGCTGGCGCCACGCCATCCAGCACCTGGAGCAGTGAAGGTACTGCTTGACCTTGGGCGTAGCCGTGGAAGCCATGTATGTTCATGCCCGCACTGTGGTTGAGTAGACCGCGTAACGTGACAGGACCTTGCTGGGTGAAGTGGTTGTCCGGGATCTTCCAGCTGCTGAGCTGCCCGTTCGCAGGATCGTCCAAAGACAACACGCCCTGCTCAACCAGGTGCAGCGCGCCCAGTGCAGTGATCGACTTGCTGACCGAGCCAGCCTGGAACAGGCTTGCTGTCGTGGCGGGCCGCCGGCTGGCCGCATCGAGCACGCCGTAGGCACGTGTCCATTCGACGCGTCCATTATTGATGAGGGCAATGCTGACAGCAGGAACGTCATGGAACGCCATGCGTTCGACAAGCGACATCTTCTGGCCGGGTGCGTCCTTGACGACCACACGAGTCGAAAGGCCCTGTTCCACTCTGGCAATCCGGGATTCGTCGGCAGGCGACAACGCCTGCGCGGATACGGACAGCGCGGCCGACATCAGTACGATGGATACCACCCTGAAGCGGATTTGGCGTGGACGTGGAACCCGAGTTACAAGGGCTTTGCGGGTAACCCTGAGCATCAAAGATCCTTCCACGGCAGTGAAATCACAGGACTGGAGAACCGGCCGCTCGACTGCTGCCCGAACGACCGGACGCCGAGGATACGGGGCGTGAAGCAATGAGCTTACGGACTTTCTGTTCCGGAGGCATCCAGGCCTTCGGAGCGCTGTAGATCGTTTGGGGGTCGATGGGGACTTCCGGCCAAGGGCGGACCTGCCTGCCCCGGTTGCCCGCGCAGCGCTGGAGGCACGCCGGGCCGGTTATCGCCCAGGCGATACGGTGTCGATCACGAGGGAACCCAATGCCTCCTGGGTCGGCCCCGAGGGCATCGGTACCGCACGATACCGATGGACGCCCAGCGACTACGCCATATTGGGCACCATTGGATCTGGGAAGTTCCCGCCTGAGGAACCAGCGGGGATGGTGCAGTCGATGGGCCAGGTGACGACACCTCGCAGTCTCTATCTGCAACAGTTCCGTGATGGACGCATCCGGGACAGTCTGGCCGCTGGTGCGGGGGAATGGCGTACGTATCAACGCGAGCTCGCTGACGCGTCACCTGGGCAACGACCTAGGGTGTTGCCGAAATGACCGTCAAGGCCGTGACATTCCGGTTCAGGCAGCCCTCCCAGCCCAGCGACTTCGCCGGCGGGAACGTGATCGAACCCACCTGCTGCGCCTGCACGAGCGGCGCGCTGATCTTGGGATACGCGGTCAGAATCGTCGCGCCCTGATCCAGCGCGACGTCAGGATCGCTGCCCATGTCGTTGAGCACATCACCAAGCGAAATGACGTTGGTCTTGCCCGCAACGATACGGAACACGCCCGCCCCCTTGGCATAGCAGTGCTCCGTCTGCAGATTGCCCTGCAGATCCCGCCTCGCCGCATAGGCATAGTCGCCGGGCACCACGGAACGGGCACCGAAACGCAGCGTCGTGTTGAGACCTTCTGGCTTCTTCAATTCGTCGACGACGAACGTGCCCGCTCCGCCGTCGAAGGTAATGGAGAACCACTCCGGCAGGAAGGTTGAAGACTGCAGGTCGACCCTGCTGAAGACGAAGCTGTGGCTGCTCACGCCCCGATCAGGCACGTTGTCGGCAGCGACCAGGACAAATGCGTTGCCATCGCTGCCATCGAACGTGGTGTTCCGGTCCACGGTGGCGCATCCGCCCAGGACTGCACTTGTGATTACGGCAAGAACCGCGCGCTTCATGACGCCCCCTGATGGGTTCCCGTGGACCGGATCGGCCCGAATGGATGGTAATCCAGATCACTGATGCGTTTCGCACCGCTCTCGCTGGCCGGATGCCGCCCGGAAGCAGACTACGGTGCGTCAGGGCGCCATCCTCCCCGGGCCGCAGGTAGTCGGCACCCGCGAATGCCAGCGGTGCACCTCATGCAGCTTGCCGGTGTAACGGCATTCGTCGGTGGAAATCACCGAACGCACGGAGACGTCAAACGAGACGATCCGTTTGCGGTTGGTAGCGAGGCGATCCGTGCGGATCTCGGCCACCACCTGTGCCGACGACAGAGCCTGAACGGGAATCTGGATGACGCTCAGGCGATGGTGGAACCATGCCTGCAACTCGCCTGCGATACGGAGGTGGACAGCTCCCGCCGCACTGTGGGCGGCGGTGCCTGCGAGGACATCAACGAAGAGCGTGCCATCCGGAAGCGCTGCAAGGACGTCAAAATCATCGCCCATGCGCCAGCCGACCAGCATGTGGCAAAGCGTGTTGGCAACATCCTGGAAGATCTTTCGACGCATTGGTTGACAGCACTCATGCCTGGAAGCGCGACGCAACAAGCGGGTGATAGGACAGGGCGAGCGGACGCCCCCACCGCCTGAACCGCACGAGCCCTGACCATGCTGCGGCGCCAGTGACCACGCCCACCAGCAGCACAAACGCACCGAAGACCCACATTGGAGGCGGTTGATCCAATGAAAATTCCACGTGCACGGAGCGTTCCAGGGGCAGAAGCAACGCGCTCGACAGAAGAGCAACGGAGAGGACCATCAAAACGCGGATGACAGCAGCCATGAGCGAAACCCTTCCAATGGATGGACCCGGAAGCCACTTGCACGACGTGCCCAGACTGTCGCGTAGACGGGCGCTTACCTGACGCGGCTCGATCATAGAAGGGCCGCCGCCGTCCAACAAGCGGGGGGATGAGCGGCCCCAGGCGCCGGGGTCGGCGCCAGGCTCGATTCGGGCACGGGGCTAGCGGAACCGCACCTCCGACCCGTACACCGTTTCACCTGCGTTGACCCGCACCTCGACGTCCGTGAGGCGCTGATGGATTCTGCGCCAGTGCAGAATCCAGCGCACGAGGAGCGGCAGGCCGAACAGCAGATAGCTCACAACAGCTAGAACGACAGCCACGGATACCCCGCCCGGATGCAGCCAACGCCACGCCGTGGCCAGAAGCGCACTGAAGATGGGTCCACCCGCAGCGGCTGCAAGAATTGATCGTGAACGCATGACCGCTACAGCCTTGCGAACATCTGACAGATCATCAAGCGTTATGCGATCAGCGCTTTCCATATGGGTCAAGGACCTGACAGGCCTCCTCCTGCGTCAGAGTGGAAACGACAGGTTCGATCCTGGGGCTGCCGGACCCCGCTGGCAAGCCGACGCACTATCGGTCCTGCAATGCCCGCCGGCACCCCGCAGTGCATTGCTACCATCAGCACCTGCCCGTTCACGGATGAAACCACCCGAATGCGCCCGTTGCCGCCGTCCCGCAGAATCACCGCGCTTGCCTTGATCGCCTTCGCCGCGTGCGCGCCCACGGTGCTGCACGCCGCGGATGGGCCCGGCTCCGCCGCGTTCTTCATCCATCCCATCGATACGGCCGCAGACGCGCCGCTGGTCGCACCAGGCAGCGATGGCCTATTGCGCTACGGCATGTACCGCGAGCGCGGCGGCACACAGGCCCGGCATATTGTTCCGGACTTCTCGCGCGCCGGCTACCGCGGCGGTGGCGTAGCGCTGCCTGCGCCCGCCTCGCTCCCCGTCCGCGTGGTGCTTGCTCCCTCCGCTGGCGGCGACGACCACGCGCGCATCCAGCAGGCCATCGACACGGTGAGTGCGCGCACGCCCGATGCGCGCGGCATGCGCGGCGTCGTGCTGCTCACGCGCGGGCGCTACACCGTCTCGAACGGGCTGGTCATCCGCAGCGGCGGCGTTGTGCTGCGCGGTGAAGGGCGCGGCAGCAACGGCACGATCATCCGTTCGACCTACACCGGCCGGCAGGGTCGGATCATCGAGGTGGGCAACCGCGAGCCCTCCCGGTTGGTGGACACTGCCGGCCTGCCGTCGTCCACCATCAGCGCCGCGTTCGTGCCGGTGGGGGCAATACGGGTGCCGCTGGCCTCCACCGCCGGGTATCGCGAGGGCGACACCCTCATTCTGCGTCGCACGCCCAATGCCGCCTGGCTGGGTGCCGACGGGATCGATACCGCCCGCTATGGCTGGACGCCCGAGGGCTTCGCGATGGACTACGCGCGCGTGGTGGCCGCCGTGGATCGCGACGCGCTGGTGCTGGACGCACCGGTGGTGGATGCGATCGAGCGCCGCTTCGGCGGCGGTACGGTGTACCGCGTCGCTGTGCGGCGCATCGGCGAGGTCGGCATCGAGGACCTGCGTCTGGAAGGCAACCCGCACACCGGCACGGCTGCAGGTACGCCCGATAGTGGGCCGTACACCGCCATCCGTTTCAACGGTGTGCGTGATTCATGGGTGCGCAATGTCACGCTGCGCTATGTCTCACACGGCATCACCGCGCACGACGGCGCCCACTTCAACACGTTCCAGGATCTGGCTTATCTGGACCCGCGCTATGGGCAGACCGAGGGCATGCGCCGCTACGCGTACAACTACGAAGGCAACGCGTCGTTCAACCTGACCCAGCGCTGCTATGCCGAGCACGCCCGGCACAGCGTCGTCACCGGCGCGCTCACCCCCGGGCCAAACGTTTTCCTGGACTGCCTGGCCGTGGACGGCACCAACGACAGCGGCCCGCACCATCGCTGGGCCACCGGCACGTTGTACGACAACACCCGCGACACTCAGCTTCGGGCACAGAACCGGCGTCGCAGCGGGTCCGGCCACGGCTGGGCCGGCGCGCAGCAGATGTTCTGGAACACGGGCAGCGCGCACTATGTGCTGCAGGCGCCGCCGCATGCGATGAACTGGAGCGTGGGAGAGATCGGGAACGCCGTACCGGGCAAGTTCCAGCCCGAAGAGCCCGCCGGCATCGTGGAGCACCCGTCACAGGTGGTGATCCCGCGCAGCCTGTATCTGCAGCAGTTGCAGGATCGCCTTGGTGCGGGAGCGGTCGAAGCGGTGACAACCCCGGCACAGCGGCGCGGCCGGGTGTGGGAGGCGCTGGCCTGCCAACCCGACGCATGTCCTGGAGACCGCAAGTAACCCTCGCCCACCCCGCCTGCTTCAGTGGTGACGCGTCGGTTTACCTGCGAGCGGAGCGCGTGCGCTTTCCGTCTTCGTCCTGCGATGCCGCGCGACTCTTCGCGAACGCGGGGAAGGTCTTCTCGATCGGGTCGGCATCCGGGAGGATGTAGAACACCCCGCCCCGCTGGAACGTGGTGCTGATGATCTGCTCGTAGAACCCGGGCGAGACGTTGATGCAGCCATGCGTCACGCGGTTGTCGTCCGGCGAGGCGGACGCAAGGCGTTCCACCCGCTTCTCGGCCGGGACGCCGGTCGCGGTGGGATGGATGGAAACGGCGGACTCGTAATCCACCCACAGGACGCGGCCGGCGTCGATCGACGGGCCGTAACCGCCTACGAAGCGGCCTGCCGGCGTGGTGCGGTCCCGACCCGGAATTTCGCGCAGCGCCAGCCCGGCGACACCGGGGGCGGTATGGTCCCCTGTCGCCGAGCCGAACAGCCCCGGCGCCGCGCCGCGCAGCCGGCCCTCGCCATCGAACACCAGGATCTGTGCTGCGGCCTTGTCCATGATGGCGAACGGATAGCCCTGGCTGTCCTTGGTGGCGACCACCCACCCCGCGAGCTCGATCACGGTGTCGGAGACGTCCTGGCCTTTCGGCAGTTCATCGACGGCGGCGACCGGTTGCGGGGCGGCATCCTTGGCGCTGGCAACGCCGGCACCTGCAAATGCCAGCGCCACGGCTAGCGCACCAGAGGCGGCACGTCGTGCTGCGTGTGAGTACATAACGATGGGACGATTCCTTCGGATGGAACGATGGGCTTAAACGAAACCAGTGGCCAACAACGGCCACCGGTTCCACTTCATACCCTGCACACCAGGTGTGCAGGCGCGATCAGCCGCGTGGCTGGCGACGGGGCGCCTTTTCGAGCTGCTGGACGCGGCCTTCGATCTGATCCAGACGTTGGTTGGCCTGCTGCGCGGACTGGTTGGCGGACTCGGCGCTCTGGGCAGCGCCCTGCACCTTCACATCAAGCTGGTCGAGGCGTGAGTTGATCGAGGCGAATTCGTCTTTGTAGGTGGCGCAGCCGCCAAGGCCGACGGTGGCGATGATCGCCACGCCGAGCGTACGGGCGAGCGTCAGGTGATGCTTGGTCATGGTCATTGCAGTCCCTCCTTTGTCTGGGGAGACTGGAATATAGCTGCCTTTTTGTTGGCGCCACGAGAGGCTTTCAGTTCTGGTTGGAAGACGTGGAGACGGCGTGAAGAGGTCGTAAAACGCATGCTCACACGACGTTTTTTCTTCAGCACCGATCGCCATACCTGCCCTGTCGTCAGCGTGGCCCGGCGCCTGCCTACCAGAGCCGACCATCGTCCAATACCCGCGTGCTAGCCTGAAACCGCAAGGACGCCGCACCCTTCCGCCATCGTGTTCCGTTCCAGGCAGACTTCATGAAGACGCCACGCCAATCCGCCGCCACTACGAACAGCACCGCAGCGGAAACGCAGCCCAACCTGTTCGCCGCGCTGCGGAGTCTTATGATTCCCTACCGGAGCAGGCTTGACGTCGTGCACGATGAAGACGACCACTTCTACGCAAACTGCCGACACCTCGACGCCAAGGGCAAGGCGCAGTTTTTCGGGGCGGTGAAGGTCTCTGGCCGCAAGCATGTCGTTCACTTCATGCCGGTCTACGATTTCCCCGAGCTGCTGAGTGATATCAGCCCCGCACTGAAGAAGCGCATGCAGGGAAAGTCCTGCTTCAATTTCGATGCTCTGGACCCGGCGCTGCTGCAGGAACTGCAGCACCTTGTGGAACAGGGTGTGGCGCGCTACGAGAACGCCGGCAAGCTCTGAGGGACTGGACCATTCGCGTTTGGGCGCGACCGTCTCTGAGCGACAAGGCCCGTAATGCAGGCCACGTGCCCCATCGTCGAGCATTCTCCGCAGGGTGATGCGTGAGCAGCTTCATACGCATCAATGCACCCGTGCCCTCTATGCCGAGCGACACGGCCCGCTACTCGGTGACGTAGACGATCTGTCCGACACCCTCGGCGCGCCCGGCCTACGCAATTGCGCCTGTATCAGGCATCGGCCAACACCAGAGGCCAACTCCGGTAGCGCCGGCCTGTAGTCTTCGTGGAAACGCTCACTATTACCGACACTTTGTCGCCCGTCCGGATCGGTAAACGATATGGGTTCGTTCGAGATCGGATGCAGGCGCGTCCCGGTGTCGCTGCTGCCGGCGCTGGCGACCGGGCTGGCGGTGACGGTGGAGGAGCCGATCGGAGCGCCGGGGCTGCGTCCTGCGGGCAAGCGCGGGCCGGCGCCAAAGCTGCAACAGCAGTTGGAGCGGATCACTCAGCTACCAACGGCCAAGCAGAAGATGGTGAGCGAGGTGCTGGACTCGTTGCTCGCGCAGGCCGGACGCTGAGCACGATCACAATGCCAACCATGACAAGGCCCGCACTGCGGGCCTTGTGCTTCATGGGCGGTTGGCAACCAAATCCTACTTCGTTACTTCCAGCCCCCAAACGAAACTTGACGGATCGAACTCCGTTTTTGGCCAGGGCTCTCCCCAGCGACACAGTGAGACTGCACCAGATGCAGGAGCCGTCGATATGACCAACTCCCTACCACCACCATCAATTAGTGAAATTGCACAATCCGATATCACATTACTCTCCAAAGCGCTGGCAATGCGATAACCGGCTAAAACGAAATCATCGATAGGCATGATAGCCCGGATAAAATCCGGAGAGAGCGACGATTCATGCGACTCCTCGATTTGGAGCGCGCCCATCTCATGACCTGACTCGGTCATTGTCGGCTTACTTCGAACCGTCCAAGCAGTACCGCCTTCCCAAATAGTTTCCAATTGCCAAGTGCATTCGGAAGCCTGCCTTTCGGGCCAACTGACGCACTTAAGCGTCTTGCCGATGGTGCCTCCCAAGCCAGCACGATCGAAATTTACAAGATCGATTGAAAGATGTGTGTTCATTTCTCACGCGGATAGTGAAGAGTCTCATGCGGCTTGTCGCGGTTAGCGGGGATATCGATGCTATGTCCCCCAGAAGAGTTTTCGCGACCAAACACCCCGTTCTCGCCGATTTGCGAACCTGCTGGTGCTGGATCACCAGGCCCCGCTGGACGAGTCTCGCCAGCTAGCGTCCCCAAGTCAGAACCATACTCACCAGTGCCACCGAACTCCGGCTTCAACGTCCCGGAAGTAACACTGTTCCCAGATCCCCGCGGTTCGCGCGGAGGTGGCTGGCGGTACGCTTACAGTGGAAGTAGAACGACGCCCTCTGATTTCCGTTGCAAATTTTGACCAGCAGGTCGCAGGCTGGCCTCCCCGATGGGAGTGAACACTTGATCTGTGGGCCTTTCAGCACGCCCCGCAGCCCATCGCCAGGTCAGCAAACCTTCCGCCCTACCCCAACCCACCCTCACGCAACCGATAACTCCGGTGCACGATGCCCTCCGGCAGTTCGTCGTGGGTGATCATCAACAGGCTGCGCTGCCCCAGCGCGGCCACCATGTCGTGCAGCAGCGCCTGCGCGGTATCCACGTCCAGGCCTTCGGTGGGCTCGTCCAGCAGCAGGATCGGTGCCTCGCGCAGCAGCGCGCGGGCCAGCGCCAGACGGCGCGCCTGGCCGGCCGACATCGTGGCCCCGTTCTCGCCGACCCAGGCGGACAATCCGCCCACCTGCTCGGCCCACATCTGCAGGCGCACGTCCGCCAGCACCTGCCACAGCCGCGCGTCGCTGGCCTCGGGGTCGCCCAGACGAAGGTTGTCGGCGACGGTGCCCGCAAACACCGGTGCGTTCTGCGGCAGCCAGGCGATCTGGCGGTGCCATTGATCCTGCGCGACGTGACGGATGTCGATGCCGCCATAGCGCACGTAGCCACCATCAGGGTCCCACAGCCGCAGCAGCAGTGACGCCAGGGTGGTCTTGCCGCTGCCGCTGTCGCCACGGATGGCGATGCGCTCGCCGGGGCGAAGCTGCAGCTGCACTTCGTCGAGCAGTGCGCGCGACTGGCCCGGCCAACGGAAGCTGACGCGCTCGAATGCCAGGGTGGCCGGCTCAAGCGGAATCGCGACCGGGTCGGCCGGCTCGTCCACGCCCGGCGGCTGGTCGACGATGGCGTCCAGACGCACCGCTGCCACGCGGCCGGACAGCCAGGACTGCCAGGCCAGGCCGATGCCGGCCCAGAGTTCGAGCAGCGCCACCGTGAGAAACACCAGCGCGGCTGCGAGTGCGGCGTCGATGGCGCCGGTCTCGAAGCCGTGCAAGGCCAGCCACAGCATGGCTACCAGGCCGCCGGCCGCGCACAGGCCGTGCAGCGCAGTGCCACTGAGCAGGCGCCAGCGGCGGCGGCGGTCGCGGGAGCGCAGCTGCTTGGCGGCGACCAGCACGCGCAGGTTCCAGTGCTCGCGTGCCTGCAGGGCGGTCAGGTCGGCCGCGCCTTCCAGGCCTTCAAACGCCTGGGTGCGCAGCTGGGCCCGGTGCAGCGCACGATCGCGCTCCTGCCCGGCGGCGCCACGCACGGTCAGCCACGGCACGCCGATGCCGACCAGCAGCGTCAGCACCGCGAGCAGCGCGGCCGCCGGCGGGTAGATGATGCCGGCCGAGAGCACGCCCACCAGCGAGATGCCGCCGAGTGCGAGCAGCGGCCCGATCGCGCGCACCAGCAGGCCATCGACTTCGCCGATGTCCGACATCAGTCGCGCCAGCAGCTCACCGGTGCGGATGCCGGCCAGACGCGCCGGCGCCAGCGGCAGCGCGCGGCGGAAGAACCACACGCGCAGGTCGCGTGCGATGCGCAGGGTGACGTCGTGGCCAACCAGCTTTTCAAAGTAGCGCGAGACGATGCGCGCCATCGTCAGGCCGCGGATGCCGGCCGAAGGCGAGAAGAAATTGAAGCCGCTGCCCAGCCCGGCGGCACCGGCGAGCGCGGCGGCGGTGAGGAAACCACCGGACAGCCCCAGCAGTGCCGTGCCGGCCAGCATCGTGGTCCACAGCAGCAGGACGGTGAGCAGCAGGCGGGCACGATGGCGGGCGAACACGCCGCGCAGGGTGTCGATGCGGGGCGCGCTCATGCCGGCAGCTCCGAGGCGTGCCGGGCGCCACCGGCGGTCAGGGTCAGCCGCGTGTCGGCCCAGCGCATGGCGGCCTCGCTGTGGGTGGCGATGACCACGCTGCGGCCGCGCGCGAACGCGGCCAGGGTGCGCAGCAGGTCGGCCTCTGTCTCCGGATCGAGGAAGGCGGTGGGCTCATCGAGCAGCAGCAGCTGCGGGTCGCGCAGCAGCAGGCGGGCCAGGCCGATACGCCGTGCCTCGCCACCGGACAGGCCAAAGCCACGCTCGCCGATCACGGTGTCCAGGCCCTGCGGCAGGGCGGCGGCGAAGCGCATCACCTGCGCCGCCTCGGCGACCGCACGCAGGTGCGCATCGGTGGCGCCGGGGTCGGCCAGGCGCAGGTTGTCGGCGATGCTGCCGTGGAACAGGTACGGGCGCTGGCCGGCGTAGCCGATCTCCAGGCCCGGCCGCAGCACGATGCTGCCCGACTGCGGCGGCAGCCAGCCGGCCAGCGCTTCGAGCAGGGTGCTCTTGCCACTGCCACTGGGCCCGACCAGCGCCACGCGCTGGCCCGCCTCGATGTGGAACGACAGGTGCTGCACCACGTCGTGCTGGGCGCCCAGCGGGCGCAGGCTGAGATCGCGCACCACCACCGGCGGCGCGTGCGCTTCCAGCAGCTCCGGCGTGCGCGCGGTGGCGGCCGGCGCGTCGGCCGTGACGTCTTCCGGCAGCTCGCCGAGCAGGCGCTCCACCTCGGCGGCCGCGGCCAGTGCGTTGGCGCGGTCGTGGTAGTGCGCGGCCAGCCGCCGCAGCGGCGCGTAGAACTCCGGCGCCAGCAGCAGGCAGAACACGCCGATGCCCAACGTGGGCACCTGCGCATGCAGCGACATCAGGCCCAGATAACTCAGACCGAGATACAGCGCGACCATCGCCACGCTGACCGACGCGAAGAACTCCAGCACGGTGGAGGACAGGAAGGCGATGCGCAGGACCTTCATGGTGCGCTCGCGCACGCCTTCGGCGGCGGCCTCGACCCCGGCCAGCTCGGCCTCGCCCCGACCATACAGGCGCAGCAGGCCCAGGCCCTTGATGCGGTCGGCGAAATGGCCACTCATCCGTGCCAGCTCGCCCAGCTGCGCGCGGCCGGCGGCTTCGGCGCCCCACCCCACCAGCATCATGAAGAACGGCACCAGCGGCGCGGTGAACACCAGGATCAACGCCACCACCCAGTCGGCCCAGGCCACCGCCAGGGCGATCAGCAGCGGTACCACCACCACTTCGATGCGGACCGGCTGATAGCCGGCGTAGTAACTCTCGATGGCATCGGCATGGGCCAGCATCAGCTCGCCCATCTCGCCGGTGCGCTGCTGCCGCAGCCACAACGGGCCGCGCCCGAGCAGCCGCCGGTAGACCCGCTCGCGCAGCGCCAGGCGCGCGGCGTCGGCCACATCGCCGGCGGCCGCCTGGGTGGCGGTGCCGAGCGCGGCCCGTACCGCCAGCAGCCCCAGCAGCCCCAGCAGGGCCGGGGTGGCCTCGGCCAGCGGCCGGTGGTCGACCAGTATGGCCTGGATCAGCCAGGCGATGGCGGCGGCCTGGCCGATCAGCAGCGCCCCGGACAGGCAGATGCACAGGGCGGCCAGCCGCTGCTGGCGGCGGGCGGCCCCGCCCAGCCCGCCCAGCCAGCGCAGGCGCTGCCGGCGCAGGGCGGCGGTCTCAACAACGGTGGCGTCAGGGGGTATGCTCAAAACGGTTCACTGGCGGCCACAAGGAGGTTCCGTCGATTGTAGAGGGTGCTGGCACGTCGCTCGTGCGGCAAGCGGTCGCAGGCTCGGCCAGGGTGCATACCATTCCTTCGCGAGATCGTTTGTACATTGATCTAAATCAAGGCTAATTGAAGTTGTCGGTCACAGAATTCACCCCGTAGACCCCCCTTCCCGCCACCTGTAACGGCAAAACCCAACGAGGTAGCCAGGCCATGATTGATCAGACAGTCGTAGAACTGTCGCGGCTGCAATTCGCTCTGACCGCGATGTACCACTTCCTTTTCGTACCGCTCACGCTTGGCCTGTCCTTCATGGTGGCCATCATGGAAAGCGTGTACGTCATGACCCGCAAGCAGGTCTGGCGCCAGATGACCCTGTTCTGGGGCACGCTGTTCGGCATCAACTTCGCCATCGGCGTTGCCACCGGCATCGTGATGGAATTCCAGTTCGGCATGAACTGGTCGTACTACAGCCACTACGTCGGCGATATCTTCGGCGCCCCGCTGGCGATCGAAGGCCTGATGGCGTTCTTCCTGGAAGCGACCTTCATCGGTCTGTTCTTCTTCGGCTGGAAGCGCCTGACCCCGGTCAAGCACCTCACCGTGACCTGGCTGATGGCCCTGGGTACCAACCTGTCGGCGGTGTGGATTCTGATCGCCAACGGCTGGATGCAGAACCCGACGGGCGCGATCTTCAATCCGGAAACCATGCGCATGGAGGTGGTGGATTTCGCCGCCGTGCTGTTCAACCCGGTGGCGCAGGCCAAGTTCGTGCATACGGTCAGCGCCGGCTACGTGACCGGTGCGGTGTTCGTGATGTCGATCAGCGCGCTGTACCTGCTGCGCAACAAGCACAGGGACATGGCGCGCCGCTCCTTCGCAGTGGCCGCGGCCTTCGGCCTGCTGTCCTCGCTGTCGGTGGTGGTGCTGGGTGACGAGAGCGGTTACGCCGCCAGCGAGCACCAGAAGATGAAGCTGGCGGCCATTGAAGCGATGTGGGAAACCGAGCGTGCGCCGGCCGACTTCACCGCCTTCGGCATTCCCAACCAGCAGACCCAGCAGAACGATTACGCGGTGAAGATCCCGTACCTGATGGGCCTGATCGCCACGCGTTCGTTCAACCAGCCGATTCCGGGCATCCTGGAGCTGGTCGAGCGTGCGGAACACCGCGTCCGCGGTGGCCAGCTGGCCTACGGTGCGCTGGAGCGCGTGCGCAAGGACAAGAACGACGTCGAAGCGCGCGAAATGTTCGATCGCCACTGGCAGGATCTGGGCCACGGCCTGCTGCTCAAGCGCTATCGCGAGGACATCCTCAACGCCACCCCCGAGGAAATTTCGAAGGCGGCGATGGACACCGTGCCGCGGGTCGCCCCGCTGTTCTGGACCTTCCGCATCATGGCCGGGCTGGGCTTCTACCTGATCGCGTTCTTCGCGGTGGCCTTCTACTTCTCCTGCCGCCACAACTTCCAGGACAAGCGCTGGTTCCTCAAGCTCGCCCTGTGGACGCTGCCGGCACCGTGGATTGCAATCGAATGCGGTTGGTTCGTGGCCGAGTACGGCCGCCAGCCGTGGGCGGTGGACGGCGTGCTGCCGACCTTCTATGCCGCCTCGGGCCTGGCCCTGCATGAAATCCTGACCACGCTGGCGGTGTTTACCGCGCTGTACACGGTGCTGCTGGTGATCGAAGTGAAGCTGATGCTGAAGGCGATCCGCAAGGGCCCGGACGACATCCTGCCGTCGCTGCAGGCTGCAGCCACGTCCCTTTCCCCCAATGCCGCTGCGCCGACCCACGGTCAGGCGTAAGGCAGGAGAACCCAGATGGAATTCATTGGACTCGATTACACCACGCTCCGCGTGATCTGGTGGCTGCTGCTCGGCATTCTGCTGATCGCCTGGGCGGTGATGGACGGTTTCGACCTCGGCGTTGGCACCCTGCTGCCGTTCGTGGCCAGGACCGACGACGAACGCCGGCTGGTGATCAACACCGTCGGCCCGGTGTGGGAAGGCAACCAGGTGTGGCTGGTGCTCGGTGGCGGTGCGATCTTCGCCGCGTGGCCGCCGCTGTACGCGGTCAGCTTCTCCGGCTTCTACCTGGCGGTGTTCCTGATGCTGTTCGGGCTGATCCTGCGCCCGGTCGCCTTCAAGTACCGCAGCAAGATGCCCAGCAAGCGCTGGCGTGGGAACTGGGACCGTGCGCTGTTCGTCGGCGGCCTGCTGCCGGCATTGATCGCCGGCGTGGCGGTGGGCAATGTGCTGGTTGGCGTGCCGTTCCACTTCGATGACAGCATGCGCATCTTCTACACCGGCACCCTGATCGGCCTGCTCAACCCGTTCGCGCTGCTGGCCGGTCTGGTGAGCGTTGCGATGGTGGTCGCGCACGGTGCCGCAATGCTGGTGCTCAAGACCGACGGCCCGGTGGCCGAGCGCTCTGCCCGCTACGGCAGCGTCGCGGCGGTGCTGACGTTCGTGCTGTTTGCACTGGCCGGTGTGTGGGTGGCCTTCGGCCTGCCGGGCTACCAGATCACCTCCCAGGTGGTCACCGATGGCCCGACCAACCCGCTGCTCAAGACCGCTGAACTGGGCAGCCTGGCCGGTGGCTGGATGCGCAACTACAGCAGCATGCCCGCCACCGTGCTGTTCCCGATCCTCGGCCTGATCGGTGCACTGGCCAGCGCGGTCCTGCTGCGGGCCCGTCGCGGCGGCCTGGCGTTCATCGCGTCGGGCGCCTCGATCGCCGGCATCATCCTGACCGTGGGCTTTGCGATCTTCCCGTTCCTGCTGCCCTCCTCCAGCCAGCCGGGCTCCAGCCTGACCGTCTGGGACAGCTCCTCCAGCCACCTTACCCTGGGGATCATGCTGATCGCCACGGCCATCTTCCTGCCGATCATCATCGCCTACACCTCCTGGGTCTACCGCGTGATGAAGGGCAAGACCACGACTGAAGAAATGGGCGACAACCCCAACGCTTACTGACGCGCCCCGGTGGCGCTCTAGGAGACCTACAATGTGGTACTTCGCTTGGATTCTTGGTGCAGGACTGGCTTCGGTCGTGGCCATCCTCAACGGCATGTGGTTCGAAGCCCGCGAGCAGAGCCGTACGGATAACGAAGAAGGCTAAAAAAAGGTTGCCGGCGCGGTCTTCACACCGTATCCTTGTCGGCTCCTTCGGGGTGTAGCTCAGTCTGGTAGAGCGCTACGTTCGGGACGTAGAGGTCGCAGGTTCGAATCCTGTCTCCCCGACCACTCCGGTGGTCGCATTGAAGCCTGGAAGCGTCAATTCCAGGCTTTTCTGTAAGAGCCGTGGCAACACGGCACCGAAGGCGTTTCACGGTCCCCCTTGCCGCCGAAGGGTGGGATCGATACAATAGGCGGCTCCTTACGGGGTGTAGCTCAGTCTGGTAGAGCGCTACGTTCGGGACGTAGAGGTCGCAGGTTCGAATCCTGTCTCCCCGACCAGTTGATGGTCACATTGAAGCCTGGAAGACGTCCGTCCTCCGGGCTTTTTTGTGTCCCTCTGTCTGGGGTTGCCGCCCAGCGGCCGCCCCCTCCTTGGCGGCGGTCGGCCCACCGGGTGGGCACGACCGGTTCATGGGTGGCGGGTACAATGCCCGCCACCGGGATGCGCGCACTCTGCCGCATCCCTGCCATCGCACTCCCGCAGTCTCCGGCACTCTGCCGGTGTCTGCGCTTCCGCACATCCGGCCCCCACCGTGATCGCGCCACCTGCAAGAGATCCACGCCATGCCCCATACCCCTTCCCATGACACGTCCCTGCTGCGGGGGCGCGTGCTCGCCTTCACCGCGATCCTGCTGGCCGCGCTGAACCTGCGCACCGCCGTCACCTCGGTCACGCCGCTGCTGGATGTGCTCGGCCAGACCTTTGGCTTCGGCACCACCATGACCGGCGTGCTCGGCATGCTGCCGACCGCCTCGTTCGCGCTGTTCGGCGTCACCACGCCGATGCTGGCACGCCGCATCGGCCTGGAGCGCACCGCGCTGCTGGCGATGGCCCTGGCCGCCGTGGGCCTGCTGCTGCGCTCGCTGGCCGGTGGCGTGGGCAGCCTGCTGTTCGGGTCGGTGGTCGCCCTGGCCGGCATGGGCATCGGCAATGTGGTGGTGCCGCCGCTGGTGAAGCGCTACTTCGCCAACCGCGTCGGCACTGTCAGCACGCTCTACATCACCGTGCTGCAGATCGGCACCATGATGCCGGCGCTGCTCGCCGTGCCCCTGGCCGAACAGGCCGGCTGGCGCGTGTCGCTGGGCATCTGGGCGCTGCTGGCCGTGGCCGCCGCCCTGCCCTGGCTGCTGCTGGCGCGCAGCCGCCCGCACCCGGATCCGCTGGCCCCGACCAGCGATCCCGGTGCCCAGCCGCACGGCAAGGTCTGGAAGACGCCGCTGGGTTGGGGCATGACGCTGATGTTCGGCATGACCTCGCTGATGACCTACTCGATGTTCACCTGGCTGCCGCGCATCGTGGTGGAAGCCGGCGCCACGCCGCGTTTCGGCGGCATCATGGTGGCCATCTTCGCCGCACTCGGCCTGCTGCCCTCGCTGACCATGCCGGCGCTGGCCGTGCGCCTGCGCAACCCCTTCCCGCTGGTCCTGATCGGCTTCACCGCCTTCCTGATCGCCTTCGCCGGGCTGCTGTTCGCGCCGATGAAGGCGCCGTGGCTGTGGGCGGTGCTGCTGGGTATTGGTCCGTCCACCTTCCCGCTGGCGCTGACCCTGATCAACCTGCGCACCCGCACGCCGGCCGGCTCGGCCGCGCTGTCCGGGTTCATGCAGGGCGTCGGCTACGCGTTCAGCTGCCTCGGCCCGTTCCTGTTCGGCTGGCTGCATGCGGTCAGCGGTGGCTGGCACCTGCCCTTCGGCTTCCTGGCGCTGTGCGCGCTGGTGCTGCTCACGGCGTCGTGGATTGCCTGCAAGCCGCAGAAGCTGGAAGACCAGTGGTGAGACACCGGGCGCGGTAACCGCGCCCTACGCCCGCGTCTGGCCGTCGCCACGCACCACGAAACGCTCCACTGTCAGCGCCTCCAGCCCCATCGGGCCGTAGGCGTGCAGGCGCGTGGTGGAGATGCCGATCTCCGCGCCGAGGCCGAGTTCGCCGCCATCGGAGAACCGCGACGAAGCGTTGACCATCACCACCGCCGAGCGCAGTGCGTGGACGAAGCGGTCGGCGGCAGCGGGGTCGTCGGTGGCGATCACTTCGGTATGGTCCGAACTGTACTGCTGGATATGCGCCAGCGCCTGGTCGAGATCGTCGACCACGCGCACGGCCAGGATCAGGTCCAGGTACTCGGCGGCGTAATCGTCCTCGGTGGCCGGTGCGGCATCGGCCAGCCACTGGCGGGCGCGGTCGTCGGCACGCAGCGCGACACCGCGCTCGCGCAGCGCCGCATCGGCCAGCGGCAGGAAGGTGCCGGCGACATCGGCATGCACCAGCAGCGTCTCCAGTGAATTGCAGGCCGACGGCCGGCTGCACTTGCCATCCACCAGCAGCGCCACGGCGCGCTGCAGATCGGCGGCACGGTCCACGTACAGATGACAGACGCCCTTGTAGTGCTTGATCACCGGCACCCGCGCATGCTCGGCCACGAAACGGATCAGGCCTTCGCCGCCGCGCGGAATCGCCAGGTCCACCAGGTCGTTGAGCTGCAGCAGCGCCAGCATGGTCTCGCGGCGCAGGTCCTCGACCAGGGTCAGGGCCGCGTCGGGCACCCCCGCCTCGCGCAGCGCGCGCTTGAGGGCGGCGGCAATCGCGGTATTGGAGTGGATCGCCTCGGAACCACCACGCAGAATCACGCCATTGCCCGCCTTGATGCACAGCGCGGCCGCATCGGCGGTGACGTTCGGGCGTGCCTCGTAGATCATCGCGATCACCCCCAGCGGCACGCGCACCTTCTGCACGCGGATACCGTTGGGGCGCACGTCGTCGCGGGTGACCACGCCGACCGGGTCCGGCAGTGCGGCCACCTCGCGCAGTGCGGCGGCGATACCGGCCAGCCGACGCGGGTCCAGCGCGAGGCGGTCCAGCATCGCACTGCCGACGCCCTTCTCCGTCGCCGCCGCGAGGTCGCGCGCATTGGCGGCCAGAATCCCCTCGGCATCGGTTTCCAGCGCTGCCGCCATTGCCTCAAGCAGGGCCGCCTTGGCCGGCGAAGACAACTGCGCCAGCTGCTGCGCGGCATCCCGGCACTGCGTGGCCAGGGATCGGATATCGGTCATGGCAGGGGTCTCGGTCGAAGGCATCACAGCAGCACCAGGTCGTCGCGGTGGATCACGTTGCCACCGTAGTTGTAGCCCAGCACGCGCTCGATGTCGCGCGAGTGGTGGCCGGCCACGCGGCGGATATCACTGGCCGAGTACTGGCTGACGCCGCGCGCCAGGCGCAGCTCGCCGGTCCCGGTGCGCAGCCGCACCTCGACCATGTCGCCGCGGCGGAAGTCGCCCTCGGCACCGAGCACGCCACCGGGCAGCAGCGATGCGCCCTTGTCGCGCAGCGCGGCGGCGGCGCCGTCATCGACCAGGATCGCGCCCGGCTCCAACGGCGCATGGCGCAGCCAGTACTTGCGTGCGGCAACCCGGGTCTGGCCGGCATGGATGCGCGTGCCGAACAGCCGGCCCTGCGCCAGTGCACGTACCACGTCGCTGTCGCGGCCGTTGAACAGACAGGTCTCGATACCGACACGGCCGGCCTTGGCCGCCGCTTCCAGCTTGGTATGCATGCCGCCGGTGCCAGCCCCGCTGCCGGCGCCGCCGGCCATCGCCAGCACCTGCGGGGTCAGTTCGGGAACGTCGTGGATCGGGTGCGCCTGCGGATCGCGGCGCGGGTCGGCGCTGTACAGGCCGTCGATGTCGGTGGCGATGAACAATACGTCGGCATCGATCAGCGCTGCCACGGTGGCGGCGAGATTGTCGTTGTCGCCCAGCTTGAGCTCGTCCACCGACACGGTGTCGTTCTCGTTCACCACGGGCAAGGCACCCAGGCGCAGCAGTTCGTTGAGGGTGGCGCGTGCATTGAGATAGCGGCGGCGGTTGCGCAGGTCGTCGTGGGTGAGCAGCACCTGCGCCACCGGGCGTTCGAAGAAGCGCTGCCACAGCCCGATCAACTGCGCCTGGCCAAGCGCGGCCAGCGCCTGGCGCGCCGCCATCGCGGCACCGGCTTCCAGTGCGCGCGGCACGATGGCGCGCCCGGCCGCGACCGCGCCGGATGACACGATCACCACTTCGCGCCCGGCCAGCACATGCGCGGACACGAACTGGGCAAGGCCCAGCGCATGGCGCGGCGAAAGGCCACCCCCGTCGGCGGCCAGGAGGCTGCTGCCGACCTTGAGCACCGCGCGCTTCCACGCGGGCACCGGCTGCTCGGGAAACGGTGATTGCACGCGGGTCGGAGTCATCGCGACGTACGCCTCATCGGGTGGACCATTCGTGGACCGTGGCCGTGGCGCTGCCCTCTGCCATCAACGGGTCGGCGTCGACAATGGCCTGCGCGGCGGCGCGATCGGTCAGGTTCTGCAGAACGTAGGCGCCGCCGGTCTTGTCGGTGAAGCCACCGGTAAGCAGCAGCTGGTCATTGGCGCGCAGCGTATCGAGAAAGCGCGCGTGCGCCACGCCCACCTCGTCGCGGAACGCGGGCGTGCGGGTGACCAGTACCAGGTAGCAGATCTTCATGTCAGCCTCCCAAGAAAAACGGCGGCCTCGCGGCCGCCGTCGTGATTACACCAGCGCGGCCCAGCGGGCGCGCAGTTCGTCCAGCCGCAGGTCGGCAGCCGCGCCGGGCGACACGCGCGCGGCCAGGCTGCCTTCGGGCGTGCGGCCCTGGCCAGCGGTGTCCGAGGCGGCCGCGGCGGCCTTGTAGGCCTCGCGGAACGGCACGCCGGCAACCGCGGCTTCAACGGCGACATCGGTGGCGTACATGCCCGAGTCGATCGCCGCGCGCAGCTTGTCCTCGCGCCATTCCAGGTTGGCCAGCAGCGCCGGCAGCAGGTCCAGCGCGGCCAGGCCGCGGCCGAAACCGTGGAAGATGGCGCCCTTGCTGCTCTGCAGATCGCGGTGGTAACCGGACGGCAGCGACAGCAGCTGTTCGATCTCGGTGCGTGCGGCCGCCACGCTGGCGTGGGTGGCGCGCATCAGCTCGATCACGTCCGGGTTGCGCTTGTTGGGCATGATCGAACTGCCGGTGGTGTACTGCGCCGGCAGCGCGACGAAACCGAACTCGCCGCTGGTGAACAGCGACAGGTCCCACGCGATGCGGCGCAGGTCCAGGGTGGCCCCGCCGAGCGCTTCCAGTGCGGCCAGTTCAAACTTGCCGCGCGAGAGCTGCGCGTAGATCGGCGACACCTGCATGCGCGCGAAGCCGAGCGCGGCGGTGGTGTGCGCGCGGTCCAGCGGCAGGTTGACGCCGTAGCCGGCGGCGGTGCCGAGCGGGTTGGCGTCGATGAGGGCGAAGGTGTCGTGGGCGCGGATGGCGTTGTCGATGAAGGCTTCGGCCCAGCCGGCCCACCACATGCCCGCCGAGGACACCACGGCGCGCTGGATATGGGTGTAGCCCGGCACCGGCAGGTCCTTCTCGGCCTCGGCACGGTCCAGTGCGACTTTGGCCACTTCGCGGCTCACCGTGGCCACGTGCAGCAGCTTGTCCTTCAACCACAGGCGCGTGGCGACCAGGATCTGGTCGTTGCGGCTGCGCCCGGTGTGGATCTTGCGGCCGGCATCGCCCAGGCGCTCGGTCAGGCGCGCTTCGATCGCCGAGTGGCAGTCCTCGAAGCGCTCGTCGAGCACGAAGGCGCCGCTGCGGAAATCGTCGGCCAGCACGTCCAGTTCGCGCTGCAGGCCGGTGCGCTCATCGCCAGACAGGATGCCGATGTTCTCCAGCCCCTGGGCGTGCGCTTTGCTGGCGGCCACGTCGTACAGGAAAAACTCGCGATCCAGGATCACGTCGTCGCCGGCCAGGAAGGTCTGGATGCTGGCGTCCACCGCCACGCCGGGCTTCTGCCACAGAAGGTCTGCCATGTCTTGCTCCAATCAATGCGGAATTGCGCTGAGTTCGTCCAGGCCAAGCGCGAGGTTGAGGTTCTGCATGGCCTGGGTGGCCGCGCCCTTGAGCAGGTTGTCCAGGGTCGCCACCACCACCACGCGCTTGCCGCCCGGGGCCACATCGAAGCCGCCGATCTGCACGCCATGCCGGCCGGCGATGCGGCTCACCCACGGCGCCTCGTCGATCACCTCGATCAGCGGCTCGTTGGCGTAGTAGGCCTGGTAGGCGGCCACGACCTCCTCACGGGTGTGGACGCGGTCCAGCCACAGGTTGACGGTCATGGTGATGCCACGGAAATGCGGTGCCACGTGCGGCATGAATTCCACCGGCACACGCAGGTGCGCGGACACTTCGCGCTCGTGGATGTGGTTGGTGAGCGAATACGGCATCAGGTTGTCGTGCAGCAGCGCCGGGTTGTTCTTGTCCGACGGCGTGGTGCCCGCGCCGGAGTAACCCGAGACACCAAAGCACTGCGGCGGGCCGGCCAGGTGCTTGAGCAGCGGGCTGATCGCCAGCTGCATCGCGGTGGCGTAGCAGCCGGGGTTGCTGATGTGCTTCTGGCCCAGGTAGTCGCCACGGGTCAGTTCCGGCAGACCGTAGTACCAGTGCTCGTTGAAGCGGTAGTCGGCCGACAGGTCCACGATCACCGTGTCAGGACGCGCAGCGGTGAGGGCGGCCACGAACGGCGCGGACAGGCCGTTGGGCAGCGCCAGGATCACCGCGTCCATGCCCTTGGCAGCGACCGCGTCGGCATCCAGGTTCTCATACAGGAGCGGTGCTCCGTCCTGCTGCGTCAGGTGGGGAACCGGTTGCCCGGCCAGCTCGCGCGAGGACACAAAGCCCAGCTGCAGGTTCGGGTGCGCGGCAATCAGCGTGATCAGCTCGGCACCGGTGTGGCCACGGGCGCCGACGATGCCGACGGTGAAGGGGGTGGAGGTACTCATGCGTGTGCGTCCAGGCGGTGCTGCAGGTGGCGCTTCACGCCCTGCCACTCCGCGTCGATGATGGAGAAGATGACGGTGTCGCGCGGCGTGCCGTCCGCGTGGCGCTTGTGGTTGCGCAACACGCCGTCCTGCTTGGCGCCCAGGCGCGCAATGGCGGTGCGCGAGGCGAAGTTGAACCAGCTGGTCTCAAACACCACGCTCAGGCACTGCAGACGCTCGAAGGCATGGGTGAGCAGCATCAGCTTGGCCTCGGTGTTGACCCCGGTGCGCTGCGCGGCCTGCCCGTACCAGGTGTAGCCGATGCTGAGGCGCGGCACCTCTTCTTCCAAGCCGTAGTAACGGGTGGTACCGACGATCTCGTCGTCCGCGTTGAACACCACGAACGGCAGCACCTTGCCCTCGGCCTGCGCCTGCAGCGCGGCCTGGACGTAGCCGGTCATGGTCCTGGCCGAGGGAACCTGGGTGTACCAGAGCTGCGACAGGGCGCCGTCGCCCAGCGCGCCGCGCAGGCCATCGATGTGGGACATCTGCAGCGGCTCCAGCCGCGCGTGCGTGCCGGCCAGGGTGGGAACCCGGGTCCAATCGGCGTGATTCATCGGTTCAGCCCTCCAGGCTCGGTGTACGCACCGCGCAATGATCGACGTAGGTCTTGATCCGCTCGAAGCCGTCGGCGCCGAACCAGAACACCTTCCAGGCGCCCTGCTTGTAGCACCCGTCGGATTCGGCGTAGTAGAAGTGGTTGATCGGGTTGCCGTGGCGCGAGCGCCAGAACAGCTGCGGGGTTTCTTCCAGCATCACGTTCCATACCGCGCGCCCCAGACCCTCGCCCTGCGCGTCGTCGAGCACCGCGAACTTGTCCAGGTACACGCCTTCGGCCTCGTCGGTGAGGATCACCGCGGCGCGGTAGTTCTCGCTGACGTACGCGCGCAGCAGGCGGGTCTTGTCGAAGTAGTCCGGCACCAGGGTGCGGCCGAAGCTGGATTCGATCAGGCCCTTCAGGCGCGGCAGGTCCAGTTCGCTCCAGGCGGTGGCGCGCAGCACCTTTTCGCCCTTGCGCACCAGCGTGCCCGAGCCCTTGTGGGTGAACAGTTCCTTGGCCAGGTCCGACGGGCGGGTGATGGACACCGACGACTCCAGCGGCAGGCGGTCCAGCAGGTCCTTGATCTGTTCGATCTTCACGCGCATGCCGCCGTGGATCCACGGCTGCTGCATCAACTGGTCGTATTCGGTGGACAGGTTGATAGAGTCGATCACCCTGCCCTCTTCATCCAGCAGGCCACCGGTACCGGTGAGGAAGATGATCTTGTACGGCTGCAGTTCCTGCACCAGCTCGTTGGCGGCGAAATCGGCGTTGACGTTGAGGATCTGCCCGCAGCGGGTTTCGCCCAGGCTGGTGATGACCGGGATCGACCCGGCACGCAGGCTCGCTTCGATCGGGGCCAGGTTGACCTTCTTCACCTCGCCGACCAGCCCGTAGGTGGCCTGGTCCAGGTACTCGGCCTCGAACACGCCACCGGTGATCGAGGTTGCACGCGCGCCGTTCTGCTGCAGCGCTTCGACCAGCTGCAGGTTGGACGCCTGGAACACCCGGCGCACGATGGCCAGGCCTTCCGGCGAGGTCACGCGCAGACCGTTGACCGTTTCCTTGACGATCCCGGCGGCCGACAGCTCGGCATCCAGCTGCGGACCGGCGCCGTGCAGCACGATCGGGGTCAGCCCGACTTCCTGCAGGAACGACAGCGAGGAGGTCAACGCGTCCAGGTCGTCGCGCAGCACGGCGCCGCCGACCTTGACCACGGCAAAGCGCTTGGCGTCCAGCTGCGAGAAGCGCTTGAGGTACTGGCTGATCTCCTTCGCGCTGGCCATGCTCGAGAGCAGGCGCACGATGGTCTGGCGGGTCTGGCGGTGGGGCTGGAGGGAAGAAGGCATTTCAGTATCGTCACAGGCGGCCGCAGCCGCGATGGAGGGTCCGTCAGTGGCAGGCCACGACGGCGTCGTTCGATCAGGCGCCGTGCGCGATGATCCGGTGCACGGCATCGGTGTAACGCTGCAGCTGCTCCAGCGTCACGAACTCGTCGGCGGTGTGGGCCTGGGCGATGTCGCCCGGACCGTACACCATCGTGGTGTAACCGGCCGCCGAGAACAGCGAGGCTTCGGTCCAGAAGTCCACCGCGTTGCCGATCGGGATATCCAGTGCGTCGGCCACGTCACGCGCGGCCAGGCGGCGGTTTTCCGCTTCGGCGATGTCGCCGGCCGGCAGGCTCGGGCCACGGAAGGTTTCGGTGAACAGCGCCGCAGCCGGTTCGGCGAAACCAGCGAAGGTGGCCAGCAGCGCGTCGATGTCCATCGACGGCAGCGGACGGAAGCCGAACCGCAGTTCAGCCGCCGGCGCGATCATGTTGGCCTTGATGCCGCCGTCGACCCGGCCGATGTTGAAGCGCAGGCCGGTGAGCCCGCCGAAGCGCGCATGCGACAGCGATTCCACGTGGTCCAGCGCGCGGTTGCCCCAGCGCATCGCCTGGTGCAGCGCGCTGGCGGCCGCATCCTGCTTGCCCGAGGCATGCCCGGCGCGTCCGGCGAAGTTCATCAGCACCGAGCTGATGCCGCGATGGGCGAGCACCGCTTCGCTCATGGTCGGCTCGGCCACCAGCACCGCGTCATATGCAATGCCACGGGCCAGGAACGCGGCGATGCAGCGCGGATCGTTGGCTTCCTCGTCGCTGGAGAACAGGAACGCGGCATCGCCATCGCTGGCATTGGCCGCAGCCACCAAGGCTGCCGCCGCGCCCTTGATGTCACACACGCCCAGACCGATGACGCGGTCGTCGGTACGCCGCATCACATGCGGGTCGGCGGTCCAGTGCGGCGAATCGGGCACGGTATCCAGGTGCACGTTGAACAGGTACTTCGGGGTGCCCCGCACCGCGTACAGGCTGACCGCACCGTCACCGTGATCGATCACCTCGACGTTGAACCCGGGCAGGTTCGCGCGCAGGTAGTCGAAGATGCCGCCGGTGGTGATCGCACGCGGCGGATTGCGGGTGTCGAAGGACACCAGTGCCTGCAGGTGGTTGAGCGTGTGTTCCAACATCAGTCCGGGAATCCATCAGGGTGGGCAGTGCCGGCCGCGGGCCGCCACTACGGGTGGCGCGGCGCCGGGCAGAGCCCGGCGCTACGTGGATCGCTCAGCGGTTCACCTGCGCGTACAGCGTGGAGCTCATGCCGAACAGCTTGATGAAGCCTTCCGCCTCCTCCACGCCCCAGTCGGCCGACTGGGCGTACGTGGCGCCCTTGGTGTTGAGCAGGTGCGGCGAGCGCACGGCCACCGCATCGACGCGGCCACCGCGGGTTTCCAGCACCACTTCGCCGTTGACCTTGGCCTGCGAGGACTTCAGGAACGCCTCGATATCGGTCTTCAGCGGGTCGTGGTAGAAGCCTTCGTACACCAGCTCCACCCACTTCCGCGCCACGACCGGCTTGAAGCGGTTC